>JAFOCY010000023.1 GCA_017380995.1 Oscillibacter sp.
GCCAACTTCGGCAACCTCTCCGAGGATGCCACCCACGCCGACCTTGCCGCCGGCATCGTAAACCTGGTGCTCCAGGCCATCGGCACCATGACGGTGCTGGCCTCCCAGTGCTGCGAGAGCAAAACCGTCATCTTGACCGGCTCCATGACCACCCTCACCCAGGCCAAGCCCAACTTTGAAAACTTCGAGCGGCTCTACGGCATCCATTACATCATCCCCGAAAACGCCACCTTCGCCACCGCCATCGGCGCGGCGCTGTGCAGCCTGCGGGAACACAAATAATCGAAAAAATCCCGGTGCTTTCGCACCGGGATTTTTATTTCAGGAAATTACTCCTTATCGCAGTCGCACTCGCCTTCGCAGTCGCACTCTTCCTCGAGGCTGCTCAGGTCGAACTCCAGCTTCTCGCCGCAGTTGGGGCAGATGACCTCGCCCTCTTCCAGGACGGACTCATCAAAGTAGATGGTCTCCTCGCAGGTGGGGCAGGTGGTTGCGTAGCAATCCTCGTCCTCGTCCAGGTCGTCCTCGTAGTACTCGGAATCCTCGTCGTCCTCCTCGTCATCGTCGTCCTCGAACAGAACGTCTTCCACATCCTCCAGGTCGTCGCTCACAGCGTCCAGACCGTCCATCAGCTCGTCAGTCTGATCCCACAGGTCCTCCAGCTCCAGAGAAATGTCCTCCAGAACATCGATGATGGCAGCCAGGAGCTTGCCTTCCTTCTTGGTGGTGTCCAGTTCCATGCCTTCCAGCAGGCCCTTCAGGTAAGCGACCTTCTCGTTGATCTCCATATTCGTTTGCTCCTTTCGGAATTTTTAAATTGGTAAAAAGGGGGACGTTGCGTCCCCCTTCCTATGTCGGAATTACTCCTTCACGCGGCCCAGATACTCGCCGGTACGGGTGTCGATCTGGATCTTCTCGCCCTCGTTGATGAACAGGGGCACCTGGACGGTAGCGCCGGTCTCCAGCTTGGCAGCCTTGGTGACGTTGGTGGCGGTGTC
Organism: Oscillibacter sp.; assembly: GCA_017380995.1. Classification (GTDB taxonomy): domain Bacteria; phylum Bacillota; class Clostridia; order Oscillospirales; family Oscillospiraceae; genus Oscillibacter. The sequence continues at coordinate 999 of JAFOCY010000023.1, forward strand.
GCCCTTGACGCCGGGCTCAGCCTCGATGACTTCCAGCTCCATGAAGTTGGGCAGCTCCACGGTGAAGACAGTGCCCTTGTAGCTGAGCAGCTTGCACATGGTGTTCTCCTTGGCGAACTTGAAAGCATCGCCCAGGACGTCGGCGTTCAGGGGGACCATGTCGAAGGTCTCGGGGTCCATGAAGTAGTACAGGTCACCATCGTTGTAGCTGTACTCAGCGTCACGGCGCTCCACGCTCACCTGCTCGAACTTGGCGCTGGGGTTGAAAGACTCCTCACGGATGGTACCGGAGATGACGTTCTTATACTTGGTACGCACGAAAGCGGCGCCCTTACCGGGCTTGACGTGCTGGAAGTCCACGACCAGCATGGGCTTGCCGTCCATCTCAAAAATCATACCCTTCCGGAAATCGCCGGCAGTAATAGTAGGCATAGTTAGTTCCTCCTCACAAATCTTAGCGGGAAAATGACCTGCAGGAGGACCTTTTCCCATTGCGCATTCCACGCTAAATAACCGAAAACATTTTATCCTATATTGCCCGCTAATGCAAGTATTTTTCCCACACTTGCCTGCAATTTATGGAAATTTTTCAGTCCCGGCCCCCATAGCGGCGGCGGGAAAGGGCCTTAAAGGGGGCCTGCAGGGCATGAAGCACCTTCTGCCAGGCCGTCACAGCGCCGCCCACAGGCTCCACCATCAGCGCCAGGACACCTGCGCGGTTGGCGGCCAGCATATCGGTCAAAAGCTTATCTCCCAGCATGGCAGTTTCGCTTTTCCCGGCGCCGGCGCGCTCCATTCCGGCTTCCAGTCCCCGGGTAGAGGGCTTCCCGGCGTGGCCCTCGTAGGGCACCCCCAGGTCGGCGCAAAACTCCGTCACCCGCTTTCCCGAGCGGTTGTTGGAGACGATCATAAACTGGATATCGTTTTCCTTCAGCGCGGCGATCCACTCCCGCAGGGCCTGGTCCGGCCGGGGCGTGGACTTGGCGGCCAGGGTAAAATCCAGGTCGCTGAGCAGCAATTTGATCCCCCGCTCCTTCAAGTACGCCGGGGTGATCTGGGCGTAACAGTCAAACACGCGGTCAGGGGTAAGAGAAAAGGGCATAGGCGGCTCCTTTACAGCATACTTTGGTGGTAGTATAGCAGTTTTTTCAACTTCGCACAAGGGGGAATCCGGATGCAGATCTACCTCTCGGTAACACCTGCCCACCAAAGCGCCGCGGCCCGCCACACCCAAAACCTTGCCCACGTTGCTTACCGCATCGGCCAAAATTCCACCCTGCTGCGGCAAAACTTCCAAAGCCGGGGCGGGCTCCTTTCCGTCAGCGACTTGGATGCGCCCCAGATCCAGGACCCGGCAGCCCTTTGCGCCGCAGTAGGCCGGGAATGCGCCCGGCGGAGCTACGCCGGCGTGGTGCTGGATTTCGAGGAGCCTCCCACCCCCGACCGCCGCGCCTTCGTGCAAGCGCTGGACCGGGAAGCAAAGAAGTGGCGGCTGTTCGTGCCCCAAAGCTACGGAGCCGACGCCCCGGAGGCGGTGATGTTCCTTTGCTCCGCCCTTTCCGGGGGGAATTTCCGGGAATACCTGCGGGAATGGGGAAAAAAACGGGGCGCGGAAAAGCTGGCCCTGGACGTAGAGCGGCTGCGGATGGACTTTCCTCTCCCCTGTCCCTCCGGCGTGGGCACACCCCTGAGCGGAGAGGAGCTTCAAAAGCGGCTCACCGCCAACACCTTCTTTTCCCCGGAGCTATGCGCCCGGTACTGCACCTATACGGATGGCGGCGCCGTCCGCTTCCTTCTCTACGATGACGCCGAGACCATGAACCGCAAGGTCCGCATCGCGGAAGAGCTGGGCTTTTGCGCCGCCTTTTTCACCTGGCCGGAGGCGGAGGACATTGCCGGGAAGCTCCGGTGGTAAAAAGAAAAGTACCGCACCCAAATGGATGCGGTACTTTTTAAGCCTTATCAATAATAACGCTTCTTGTTCTTGCGAGCGGCCTCAGACTTCTTGCGACGCTTCACGCTGGGGCTCTCATAATGCTCTCTCTTACGGACCTCGGCGATGACGCCAGCCTTGGCGCAGCTACGCTTGAAACGCTTCAGAGCGCTGTCGATGGACTCGCCGTCCTTCACATGGATCTCAGACATCTATATTTCCCTCCCTCCGAGGTATCCGGCTAAATCCAGGATACTTTAAGGGCCATTAAACATGGCTTCAACAAGGGATATTATACAGACGCCCCTGGTCCTTGTCAAGAATAATTTTTGAGAATTTCCTTGAAAAACGTGATTTATTGCTTACTGAGGCTTGACGATCAGGTTCACCAGGCGGTTCTTGACGTGAATGGTCTTCACCAGCTTCATGCCCTCGACGGCCTTCGCCACC
>JAFOCY010000151.1 GCA_017380995.1 Oscillibacter sp.
AAATGATTCATCGGCCCAGCTCCACATACTTGCGCAGCTGCGCCTCACCCCGGAGGGCGGCGTCACACTGGTCGATCATGGCCTGGCGGTCTTCGTTGAGGTTGCCCTTGAGGACCAGGTAGTTGCTGGCGTGGTTGGAGCGGAAGACGGCGCCGGGGCAGTCGATCTCGGAGAGGAAGAGACGGGTCTCCCGGATCAGCTCCATGGGCTGGGGCATCACCAGCTCGCCGCTTTCGATCCAGTCTGCCATGGGGGTGCCGGTGTAGATGCGCAGGGTCAAAAGGGCGATGAAGTCCGGGCGCATGGCGTTTAAGGCGTGGGCGGTGTCGATGGCGTGGGCCTCCCAGTCGCCGTTGGAGCCGGCAAGGCCGTTGATGGCGGTGACGGAGAGGATCATGCCGGCTTCCTTGAGCTTGCGGCCGCACTCGATCTGCTGGGTGACGCTTACGCCCTTGTTGATCTTTTTCAGCAGTTCCTCGTTGCCTGTCTCCAGCCCCAGGTAGGCCATAGAAAGGCCCGCCTCCCGGAGGCGCTTCAGGTCCTCGGGGGTCTTGCCGAGAATGCTGCGGGGGCTTGCGTAGGTGGCGACCCGCTCACACTCGGGGAAGTTTTCCCGGATATAGTCCAGAATGCCCATCAGATGCTCCGTGGGGAGGATCAGGGCATCGCCATCCGCCAGGAAGATGCGCTCAATGCGCCGGTACTGCTTTCTGGCCCACTGAAGGTCCTCCATGACCTGCTCGATGGGGGTGATGGCGAATTTCTTGGCCTTGTACATATTGCAAAAGGCGCATTTGTTGTGGCTGCAGCCCACAGTCACCTGGATGATGAGGCTGTAGGCCTCGCTGGGGGGACGGTACACAGCACCGGAATAATGCATAGGCGTTCATCCTTTCCTGTTTGGTTCATGGTTGCCTCTATTTTATAATATCCTGGCGGGGAACGTCAAGGTTTATGCCGCCGGGCGCAAAAGTGGGCAGAAAACGCTGCGAAATGGGTCGCGCTTTTGTATAAAATGACGATTGACTTTAGAGCTTTAAAGCTATATAGTTTTAAAGTAACAAAGAGAAGTGCGGGACGCCCAACAAACGCCGCCGGGCTGCTCATTCCACAAAAAGGAGATCAATGATTATGAAGAAGTTGCTTGCTCTTGTTTTGACCGGTGTTATGGCCCTGAGCCTGGCTGCCTGCGGCGCCAAGGAAGAGGCCCCCGCAGCCCCCGCTGCTTCCGCTCCCGCCGCCAGCGCCCCTGCCGCTGAGACCTACACCGTTGGTATCTGCCAGTTGGTGCAGCACGTGGCACTGGACGCCGCCACCCAGGGCTTTATGGACGCGCTGAACGAGGCCCTGCCCGGACAGGTGACCTTTGACAATCAGAACGCTTCCAACGATATCCCCATGTGCTCTACCATCGTCAACCAGTTCGTCGCTGCCGATGTGGATCTGATCCTGGCCAACGCCACCCCCGCCCTCCAGGCAGCTTCCGCCGCCACCATCGATATCCCCATCCTGGGCACCTCCGTCACCGAGTACGGCGTGGCCATGGGCATCAAGGATTTCAACGGCACCGTGGGCGGCAATGTTTCCGGCACCTCTGACCTGGCTCCCCTGGACCAGCAGGCTGCCATGATCCAGGAGTGGTTCCCCGACGCCAAGAATGTGGGTCTGCTGTACTGCTCCGCCGAGGCCAACAGCCAGTATCAGGTGGACGTGGTGAAGGCAGAGCTGGAGAAGCTGGGCTATACCTGCGAGTTCTACTCCTTCTCCGACTCCAACGACCTGGCCGCCGTCGCCGAGAGCGCTGCCGCCGCTTCCGATGTGATCTATGTCCCCACCGATAATACCGTTGCTTCCAACGCGGCGCTGATCGACAATATCTGCCGCCCCGCCGGCATCCCCGTCATCACAGGCGAGGAAGGCATCTGCGCTATCTGCGGCGTTGCAACCCTCTCTATCAGCTACTATGACCTGGGTGTTGCCACCGGCAAGATGGCTGCCAAGATCCTCACCGGCGAGGCTGACATCTCCACCATGCCCGTTGGCTATGCCGAGACGGTCACCCCCAAGTACAACGCTGATATCTGCGCATCTTTGAACATCACTCCGCTGGAGGGCTATGAGGCCATCGGCTAAGTCCCAAGACGCCAAAAAAGAACACGGGAAGGAGGGAAAGGGTGATACCTTTCCCTCTTTTTTCCGCCGAAGAAGGGGCGGAAGTGTTGACTTTTGGGGAAAGGGGGCTTATGATAGGACAAAACGCTTTAAAGGGATAAAACACGAAAAGAAAGCGGGGAGAATATGAAAAAGAGAATCTATCCGGTCCTGTTTGCCCTGGCGCTGGCCCTCAGCGGCTGCGGCGCAAAGCCGGCGGAGGACGGGGTATATACCATCGGTATCTGCCAGCTTGCCCAGCACGAGGCGCTGGACCTGGCCACCCAAGGCTTTATGGATGCCCTGGAGGAGGCCCTGCCCGGCCAGGTGGAGTTTGACGTGGAAAACGCCTCCAATGAGCTTTCCGCCTGCTCCGGTATTGTGAACCAGTTTGTCTCCGCCGATGTGGATCTGATCCTGGCCAACGCCACCCCGGCTTTGCAGGTGGCTTCTGCCGCCACGGTGGAGATCCCCATCCTCTCTACCTCCATCACGGAGTACGGCGCTGCCATGGGCCTGGAGGACTTTGACGGCGTGGTGGGCGGAAACGTCTCCGGCACGTCGGACCTGGCCCCGCTGGACCAGCAGGCGGAGATGATCCGGGAGTGGTTCCCGGAGGCGGAAACCATCGGCCTTCTCTACTGCTCCTCCGAGGTCAACAGCCAGTACCAGGTGGACGGCATCAAAACGGAGCTGGAGAAGCTGGGGTATACCTGCACCTACTATCCCTTTACCGACTCCAATGACCTTGCCGCCACCACGGAGACCGCGGCGGCCAACTGCGATGTGATCTACGTTCCCACGGACAACACCATCGCCTCCAGCGCGGCCATCATTGAAAATGTCTGCTCTGTTGCAGGCGTCCCGGTGATGGGCGGCGACAGCGGCATCTGCGCCGACTGCGGCGTGGCGGCCCTTTCCATCAGCTATTACGACCTGGGCGCTGCCACCGGTAAGATGGCGGCCCGGATCCTCACCGGCGAGGCGGATATCTCCCAGATCCCTGTGGAGTATGCCCAGGCCGAAAAGGTCTATAACCCTGCCGCCTGTGAGCGGCTGGGCCTCACGGCCCCCCAGGGCTACACGGCCCTTGGCTGAAAAAACGTACAACGATCCATTAGGAGGACGAAGGCTTTATGAATCCTGTTGCATTGCTCAATGCCATGCCCGGCGCGGTTTCCCAGGGACTGATCTGGGGCATCATGGCCATTGGTGTGTTTATTACCTACAAAGTTTTGGATGTTTCTGACCTGACGGTGGACGGCACCCTCTGTACCGGCGGCGCCACCTTCATCATGGCCACCATGGCCGGATGCAGCATCCCCGTTGCGCTGCTGCTTTCCTTCCTGGCGGGCCTTTGCGCGGGCCTTGTCACCGGCCTTCTCCATGTGGCCTGCGGCATCCCCGCCATCCTTGCCGGTATCCTGACCCAGCTGGCGCTGTACTCCGTGAACCTGCGGATCATGGGCAAGGCCAACCAGCCCATCAACGCCAATAACTACGACCTGCTCATCTCCTCCCGCAATGTCAAGGCCCTCAGCCCGGAAAATCCCATCTTCGTGGTGGGCGTGTTCGTGGCGGTGACCATCGCGGTGCTGTACTGGTTCTTCGGCACGGAGCTGGGAAGCTCCCTGCGGGCCACCGGCTCCAACGCCAACAACTACGACCTGCTCATCTCCTCCCGCAAT
>JAFOCY010000152.1 GCA_017380995.1 Oscillibacter sp.
CGCCTCGGTGAGGAGGATGTGAAGGCCAAGTTCCCCGCCATGTACAACGCCTTTACCTACGGCGCTCCCCCCCACGCCGGCATCGCCCCCGGTGTGGACCGCATGGTGATGCTCCTGGCCGGCGAGGACTCCATCCGCGAGATCATCCCCTTCCCCATGAACAAGAACGCTCAGGACGTGATGATGGACGCTCCCAGCGAAGTCACTCAGGCTCAGCTGGACGAGCTGCACATCGCCCTGGTTCCTGTGGAGTAATTCTATCCCCATGCTTCCCCGGTGACTTCGCGCGGGGCCCTGCCGAGCCGCGCCTGCGGCGCGTACAAGCATTTTGCCGCAGGCAAAATCTTGGCGGAGGGGGAATTCATTTCCCCCGAGCATTTTAAATTCAACAGGGTTCCCAAAAGGCCCCGCCTTTTGGGAAGTCACTCAGGCTCAGCTGGACGAGCTGCATATCGCCCTGGTTCCTGTGGAATAATTGAATTGGCGAAAGGCCGCCCCGAATGGGGCGGCCTTTTCCTCCCTCGGGAATGGTCCCCCAGACAAGTTCTTAACAAAATTATCCCTTGACAATCATAATTTTCCCCGCTATCCTTATATTTGTAAAAGGGAGTAGTCGGCGCCCCAGGGCGCGGCAATGGGCGTCAGTACGGCTGGAGGCCCGCCTTTGCCTGAAATGACAAGACTTTTACGGCGCTCTCTCGCGCCGTAAGGGTCTTTTTTCATACCCTGCGGCCCAAATAAAAAGGAGGAATTCTATGCAATTTTTCTACGATCTGTTTGGAAACGTCCTGAATTTTACCTGGCAGCAGGCAGTGATGCTCCTCATCGGCTGCGCCCTGATCTGGTGTGCCATCAAAAAGGAAATGGAGCCCACGCTCCTGCTTCCCATGGGCTTTGGCTCCATTCTGGTAAACCTCCCCATGGTCCACACCGAAGCCATTGAGACCCTCTTCAACGCCGGTATCGCCAGTGAGCTTTTCCCGCTGCTCCTCTTCATCGGCATCGGCGCTATGATTGACTTTGGTCCCCTACTTAGTAATCCTAAAATGTTCCTCTTTGGCGCGGCGGCACAGTTTGGAATCTTCATCACGCTGGTCGTGGCTGTGGTCCTGGGCTTTGACCTGAAGGACGCCGCCTCCACCGCTATTATCGCCGCGGCGGACGGTCCCACCAGTATTTACGTTGCCAACTATTTCAACTCCAAGTACCAGGGCGCCATCATGGTGGCCGCCTATTCCTACATGGCTCTGGTCCCCATTATCCAGCCCCCCATCATCAAAGCCATCACCACCAAAAAAGAGCGCATGATCCGTATGCCTTACTCTGCAAGCGAAGTCTCCAAGACCACCCGCATCCTCTTCCCCATCTTTGTTACCATCATCGCCGGCACCGTGGCCCCCAAGAGCGCGGAACTCATCGGCTTCCTCATGTTTGGCAACCTCATCCGGGAATGCGGCGTGCTGAATAACCTGAGCAAGAGTGCCCAGAACGAGCTTGCAAACCTGGTCACCATCTTCCTTGGCATCTCCGTCTCCTTCCGCATGAAGGCCGAACTGTTTGTCACCTGGGAGACCCTTCTCATTCTGGGCCTGGGCCTCTTTGGCTTTGTGTTTGACACCGTGGGCGGCGTATTCTTTGCAAAGCTGCTGAACCTTTTCTCCAAAAATAAGGTCAATCCCATGATCGGCGCGGCGGGTATCTCCGCCTTCCCCATGGCCTCCCGTATGGTCCACAAGCTGGGCCGGGAGGAAGATCCCAACAACTTCCTGCTGATGCACGCCGCCGGTGCCAACGTCAGCGGACAGATCGCCTCGGTCATTGCCGGAGGCCTGATCATCACGCTGGTGGAAAAACTGCTGTGAGAATAGGAGGAAACCCATGAATACTGCATTGATCCTGGCCTGCCTTGGCATCATGGCAAAAGGCATGGTAGGCATTTTTATCGTGATCCTGGTCATCTGGGGTCTGGTTGCAGCCTTGAACAAATTCACAAGCCCCAAAAAGTAAGCATAAAGGGACGCATTTTGCGTCCCTTTTCTTTTTTCCACACCTATGGTACAATATTCCCATCAACCATCCGGGAGGTACTTATGAAACGCCTTTTGGCCCTTATTTTAGCGGCCCTTTTCCTGTGCGGCTGCGGAAAACAGGAGGTCCAGCCCCCCGAAGTTTCCACATCTACCCCTGCCGTTGTGGAGAAAGAAGAGGATATCCCTCCTGTTGAAGTGATCGAGCCGGACCCCATTGAAGCCCTTTTGGAGGAAATGACTTTGGAGGAAAAGGTGGGACAGCTGTTCTTTGTCCGCTGTCCGGGGGAAAATGCCGTGGAGGATGTTTCTTCCTATCACCTGGGAGGCTACATTCTCTTTGGCCGGGACACCAAGGAAAAAACGGCCAATGATCTGATTCAGACCATCGCCTCTTATCAGTCTGCCGCCAAGATTCCCCTCCTCATCGGTGTGGATGAAGAAGGCGGCACCGTCGTTCGGGTCAGCTCCAATCCCCATTTGAGAAGCTCCAAATTTCAGTCCCCCCAGAAGGTCTGCTCCAACGGCGGAATGGAGGGCCTGGTGGCGGATACTGCAGAAAAAGACCGTCTTCTCTCCGCCCTGGGCTTTAACGTAAACCTGGCCCCTGTTGCAGACCTTTCCACGAACCCCAATGATTTTATTTACGAGCGCACCTTCGGTCAGGACGCCGAAACCACCGCGGAACTGGTGGAGGCCCTTGCAGCCCAGATGCGTCAGGACTCCATGGGAAGCGCCCTGAAGCACTTCCCCGGCTACGGAAACAATGTGGACACCCATACCGGCATCGCCGTTGACACCCGTCCTTTGGAGCAATTCCGCCAGGAAGACTTTCTCCCCTTCCGCTCCGGCATGGCCGCAGGCGGAGACACCGCTTCCGTGCTGGTGTCGCACAATATCGTAGAGTGCATGGACGCGCAGCTCCCCGCCTCCCTCTCCCCTGCCGTGCACGAAATTCTCAGAGAGGAGCTGGGTTTTACCGGCGTCATCATGACGGACGATCTGGCCATGGACGCCGTTTCCGCCTACGCCGGGGACGGCAGCGTTGCCGTCATGGCCCTTGCAGCCGGAAACGACCTGGTCCTGACTACAGATTACCGCACCCAGATCCCCAAAGTCATCGAAGCTGTGCATTGCGGCGAGCTGGACGAAGAGACCATCGATGCCGCCTGCCGCAACGTACTGGAATGGAAACAGGCCCTTGGCCTGATTTAAAGAAAGGAATTTTTCCACATGGAAACTGAAAAGTTATATTACGCCGACCCCTTTCAAAAGGAATTTACCGCCACGGTTTTAAGCTGTGAAGAAAGTAAAAAAGGCTTTCTCGTCACTTTGGACCGCACCGCCTTCTACCCTGAAGGAGGAGGGCAGGGCGCTGACCACGGCACATTGAATGGTCTTGCCGTGACCGACGTCCATGAAAAAGAGGGCGTGATTTTCCACAACGTTGAGGGAAACGTGGAAATTGGTGAAACTGTAACCGGTGTCATTGACTGGGAACGGCGTTTCGACCATATGCAGCAGCATTCCGGCGAGCACATTCTCTCCGGTATCCTCTGCACTGATTACCACTGTGACAATGTGGGCTTCCACATGGGTGCGGACACCGTCACCATCGACTACAATACCGAAATCACCTGGGAGCAGTGCCTGGCGGCAGAAGCCAAAGCCAATGCCGTTATCTTTGGAGATATCCCCTGTGAGATCTCCTTCCCTTCCCGCCAAGCCCTGGAATCTCTGGACTACCGCAGCAAAAAAGAACTCACCGGACAAGTGCGCATCGTGGCCTTCCCGGGAGCAGACTGCTGCGCCTGCTGCGGCACCCACGTTCTTCGTGCAGGACAGGTGGGCCTTGTGAAGATCCTCTCCTGTCAGAAGTTCCGCCAGGGCGTAAGACTGGAGATCTTGTGCGGTCAGCGGGCTTTCCGCTATCTTTCCCTCTGTTTCGACCAAACCAAGGCCATTGGACAGCGTCTCTCCGTCAAACCCACGGACACCCTCAAGGCCGTGGAACGGCTGGAAAAGGACCTGGCCGACACAAAATTCCGCATGGCAGCCCTGGAGTCCATTGCCTGGGAAGCCAAAGCCAAAGAACACACCGGAGAAGAAAATGTGCTCTTGATTGAGCCTCCCATGAGCGGTGACAGTGTCCGCCGTCTGGCCGACGCTGTCGCCCACCAAACCACCGGCCTTACCGCCGTATTTGCCGGAGAGGGCAGCCGCTGGGCCTATTCCCTCCTCCGCTCTGACGGGCAGGATATCTCCACCTTTATCAAGGAGATGAATGCTGCCCTCCACGGCCGGGGCGGCGGCCGGAACGGCTTTGCCCAGGGCAGCGCAGAGACAACAAAAGAAGAAATTCAAAAGTTTTTTAAAGCATAAAAAAATGGACGGCTAAAAGCCGTCCATTTTTCATGCTTTTTTAAACTGCCACAAAGAACTTCACCAGGAACAGTGCGGAGATGACGTAGGTCAGCACGCTGACCTCCTTGAACTTTCCGGAAAAGACCTTGATGAGGGTGTAGGAGACCAGTCCCAGGCCTATGGCGTGGCCGATGGAGCCGGAAACAGGCATACCAATGAGCATCAGACCAACAGGCACCATCTGGTCCATGTCGTTAAAGTCCACCTCGCTCAATCCCATCAGCATCAGGATGCCCACGTAGATCAATGCTGCGGAAGTAGCCGCCGCAGGGATCACCGCTGCAATGGGGGCGATAAAGATGCAGGAGAGGAACAGCACACCGGTGGTCAGAGCAGTCAAGCCCGTACGGCCGCCGGCCTCCACGCCGGAAGCAGACTC
>JAFOCY010000153.1 GCA_017380995.1 Oscillibacter sp.
GAACCCGAAACTCCTCCCGCTCCTCCCGAGCCCTCCAATGAAGAGAAGCTCCTCATGGAGATCCGGGACCTCCTGAAGGAGAACAAGTAATGGAAGCAACACTGCGCCAGGGCCTCACGGCCCTGGAACTTCCAACTGAAAACGTTTGCAGTTTCCTCCGCTACGGAGAAATGCTCATCGAAACCAACAAGGTCATGAATCTCACCGCTATCACCGAGCCCAAAGATGTGGCTACGCTCCACTTTCTGGACTGCGCTGCCCTTGCCCATTTGTATGATTTCAAGGGCAAAAAGGTAGCGGATGTAGGCACCGGTGCCGGTTTCCCCGGTATTCCTTTGAAGCTGGTGGAGCCCAGTATCGACCTGACCTTGCTGGATTCTTTGAATAAGCGCATCGACTTTTTGAAGGAAGTCTGCTCTGCCCTGGACCTCAAGCAGGTGGAGTGTATTCACGGCCGGGCGGAGGAGTTTGCCGCTGACCACCGGGAAAGCTACGATGTAGTGACCTCCCGTGCCGTTGCCAATCTCCAAATGCTCTCCGAGCTGTGCCTGCCCCTTGTGAAGGAGGGAGGCTACTTCCTCTCCATGAAGAGCGTGGAGAGCGAAGAGGAGATCAATTCCGCCAAAAAGGCCATTGCTACCTTGGGAGGAAAGATCGAAAAGTGCGTGGATTACACCATCCCCGGCACCGATGTTTCCCACCGGTTGGTATTGATTAAAAAAGTTGCCCCTACGCCCAAAAAATACCCCAGAGCCTTTGCAAAGATCAAAAAAAGTCCTCTTTAATAGATTTTGACAGGTGATGGCAGGTATTAACAATTTTAATCAAAATTAACGCAAGAAATACTTGCGTGTAAAGGCATTAAGCTTTATAATAGTAAAGAATTGAAGGGAGGTCCCTATGGCAGGACAGTGTATCGCCGTCGTTTCCGGAAAAGGCGGAACAGGAAAAACCTCATTTACCGCCGGCGTAGGCGCAGCCCTGGCCATGAGCGGCCAGCGGGTACTATGCCTGGACTGCGATGTGGGCCTGCGCAATCTGGACCTGGCCCTGGGATTGACCGACCGGGCACTGATGGATTTTTCCGATGTTGCCCGGGGCCGCTGTTCCCTGGAAATGGCCGTTGTGGAGCATCCCAAGATCTCCGGCCTCTTTCTTTTGACCGCTCCTGCCCGCATCCGCTCGGGAAATGTAACGGAAACGGAGATGAGAGCCCTTCTCCGTCAGGTTCGTTCCCGCTTTGACTATTGCCTTCTGGATGCTCCGGCAGGCCTTGGCAGCGGCTTTCGCCTTGCCACCTGCGGCGCCGACCGCTGTGTCGTAGTCACCACCACAGATGCCTCTTCCCTGCGGGACGCCCAGCATACCGTGATGGAGCTAAGCAGCTTCGGCTCCGGAAAGCTCCATTTGGTGGTGAACCGGGTGCGCAAAAAGATGCTGCGCAATATGCACGCCACCATTGACGACGCTATCGACAAAGCGGGCCTTCCCCTCCTGGGCGTAGTCCCGGAGGATGATGACCTTCCCCTTTCGGTACACCACGGCGTCCCCCTGCTGCTGCGCAGCAATTATAACGCCGCGGCCGCCTATAAAAACATCTCCAAGCGGCTCCAGGGCCAGCGCGCCCCGCTGCTGCGGATCCGATGATCCCTTCCCCGCGATCATAGAGAATTACACGAACAACACGGAGAAAGGAGTTCCTCCCATGAATATCGCATTGATGTCCCACGACAACAAAAAGGACTTGATGGTCCAGTTCTGCACTGCTTACGCCGGCATCCTGTCTCAGCATCAGCTTTACGCCACCAACACCACCGGCCATATGGTCTCCGATGCTACGGGCCTGGATATCCACTGCTTCTTCTCCTGCGCCCACGGCGGCGCCCAGCAGATCGGCGCCCGCATCTCCTACAACGAGATCGACCTGGTGCTCTTTTTCAATGACCCCAACAGTGAAGCCCTGGCCGGCGAGGTGAACTATATCTCCCGCCTGTGCGACCGCAACAACATCCCCTACGCCAGCAATATCGCCACTGCCGAGATGCTGGTGCTGGGTCTTGCAAGAGGTGACCTGGACTATCGTACCGCTCTTCACTCTTCTTCCTTCCCGATCGTCTGAATCTCTTGACAAGAGTTGCAAAATCGCATAAAATAGTCAAAAAATACCCGCTGCGATGCCGCAGCAGTACTCTGACCACCCCAGCCACAGAGAGGGACGCCACCGGTTGAAAGCGTCCTGCCGGAGCCAGAGGAAGGACAGCGGCGGAGCGGGGGCGGAAACGCCCGCGGCACCCTCCCCGCGCCATCGGAGGCCAAAGGAGGCGGAGCCTTTCCGCCTTGAATTTGGGTGGCACCACGAAGCGCTTCGCTCTCGTCCCAATGCAGCGGGACGGGAGCATATTTTTTTACTTCATCAAAAAGGCAGAGCCTTTTTGATGAGAGCTACAGCTTGCTGCAGCGCACTCGGGCTTGTGTGAGACGCCCTCGCACGTTTGCAAGCTGCAAAGTGTTTTTGTCGACGTACACGCCGCCGCCAAAAACTAATTAAAATATATTCGCACTTCATGCGAATACTGATGCTGAAACTTCAAATATTTCACATAAGGAGGCCTCAACTATGGCCAAAATGACCCCGCGGACCCTCTCCGGCTTCATGGAGCTCCTCCCTGCTCCCCAGCAGCAGATGGAGCGCATCATGGAAGTCCTGCGCCGCACCTATTCCCTCTATGGTTTCACCCCCCTGGATACCCCTGTCATCGAGTCCAGTGACGTTCTGCTGGCAAAAGGCGGCGGCGAGACCGAAAAGCAGATCTACCGTTTCCAGAAAGGCGACGCTGACATTGCCCTGCGCTTTGACCTCACCGTTCCCCTGGCCAAGTATGTTGCCCTGCACTACAACGACCTGACCTTCCCCTTCCGCCGCTATCAGATCGGCAAGGTATACCGCGGCGAGCGTGCCCAGCGCGGCCGCTTCCGGGAATTCTACCAGGCCGATATCGACATCATCGGCGACGGCAAGCTGGACATTGCCAACGAGGCGGAGATCCCCGCCATCATCTACAAGACCTTCTCCACCCTGGGCCTCAAGCGCTTCCAGATCCGCGTCAACAACCGCAAAATCTTGAACGGCTTCTACTCCATGCTGGGCCTGAGCGAAAAGTCCGGTGACATCATGCGCACCGTGGACAAGCTGGATAAGATCGGCCCCGAGAAGGTGAAGACCCTCCTCATGGGGGAGGAGATCGCCCTCACCGAGGAGCAGGCTGACGAGATCCTGAAGTTTATTGCCATCGGCGGCACCAACGCCCAGGTACTGGACGCCCTCCAGGGCTATGCCGGAAAGGACGAGATCTTTGACCAGGGCCTTTCCGAGCTGCAGACTGTGGTGAAGTACCTTGCCGCCTTCGGCGTTCCCGAGGAAAACTTTGCTGTGGATCTGACCATCGCCCGCGGCCTGGATTACTACACCGGCACCGTCTATGAGACCACCCTTCTGGACCATCCCGAGATCGGCTCCGTCTGCTCCGGCGGCCGCTACGATAACCTGGCGGAGTATTATACCGACAAGAAGCTTCCCGGCGTGGGTATCTCCATCGGCCTGACCCGTCTTTTCTACGTCCTGGGCGAGCAGGGTATGCTGAACCCTGAGCTCCCCACCGCCCCCGCTGACGTTCTGATCCTCCCCATGACCGAGGACCTCTCCGCTGCCATTTCCCTTGCCACCCTCCTGCGGGAAAACGGCATCCGTGCCCAGCTCCACTGCGAGCAGAAGAAGTTCAAGCAGAAAATCAGCTACGCTGACAAGTTGAATATCCCCTATGTCATCTTCCTGGGTGAGGACGAGATCAACGCCGGCGTGGTGGCCTGCAAGGACATGGTAACCGGCGAACAGACCAAGCTGGAGCCCGCCGCCACTGTCTACCGCATCAAGGCCGGCCTGGACGCACGAAACACCGGCAGCGTCATTCTGGGCTAATTTTCAATCCATACAGTAATATATTAATTTAATTATACAAAACATCATCAGAAAGGAAGCAAAATTATGATGCAATCCCGCACCCATAACTGCGGCGAGCTGCGCCTGAACGACGCCGGCAAGACCGTGAAGATCGTTGGCTGGATGGAAAACATCCGCGTGGTTTCCGCCGCCCTGGCCTTCGTGGTGGTCCGCGACTTCTACGGCACCACCCAGGTGGTTGCTGAGACCGAGGAGATG
The DNA here is from genome assembly GCA_017380995.1 of Oscillibacter sp. Taxonomy (GTDB): domain Bacteria; phylum Bacillota; class Clostridia; order Oscillospirales; family Oscillospiraceae; genus Oscillibacter. The sequence continues at coordinate 4,217 of JAFOCY010000153.1, forward strand.
GTGAACACCTTCAAGGCCATCACCAAGGAGTCCACCATTTCCGTGGAGGGCACCGTCCGCGAGCGCGACTCCAAGAACACCAAGCTCCCCACCGGTGAGATCGAGGTCCTGCCCGAGAAGGTGGAGGTCCTGGGCCGCTGCCGCCACAACGAGCTGCCCTTCCAGATCAACCGCAGCCGCGAGGCCGATGAGGCCCTGCGGTTGAAGTACCGCTATCTGGACCTGCGCAATCCCGATGTCAAGAGCAACATCATCCTGCGCTGCAACGTGGTCTCCGCCCTGCGCCAGGCCATGACCGCCGAGGGCTTCCTGGAGATCACCACCCCCATCCTGACCGCCTCCTCCCCCGAGGGTGCCCGTGACTATCTGGTGCCCGCCCGTAAGCACCCCGGCAAGTTCTACGCCCTGCCCCAGGCTCCCCAGCAGTTCAAGCAGCTGCTGATGACCTCCGGCTTCGACCGCTACTTCCAGATCGCTCCCTGCTTCCGTGACGAGGATGCCCGCGGCGACCGCTCCCCCGGTGAGTTCTACCAGTTGGATATGGAGATGGCCTTTGCCTCTCAGGAGGATGTCTTCGCTGTTTGCGAGAAGGTCCTGCCTCCCATCTTTGCCAAGTACGGCAAGTATGACCGCGCTTCCGGCGCTCCCTTTGTCCGCATCCCCTACCTGGAGGCCATGGAGAAGTACGGTTCCGACAAGCCGGACCTGCGTATCGACCTGACGGTGCAGGACGTCACTGACGTTCTGGGCACCTGCGGCTTTGGTCCCTTCGAGGGCAACCGTGTCAAGGCCGTTGTGGTCTCTGACTTCCATGAGACCCGCAAGTTCATTGACAAGACCCTGGCTGATGTGGAAGTGATCTCCGGCTCCAAGCCCTACTGGTTCCGCCTGGATGAGAATGGCGAGATCGTGGGCGGTATTGCCAAGTTTGTTGCTCCCATCAAGGACGCCGTGGTGTCCGCTCTGGGTCTGAAGCCCAATGACTTCGTGGCCCTCTCTGCAGGCGCTCTGGGCGCTGCCCAGAAGACCGCCGGCGTGCTGGTGAAGACTCTGGGTGCCGCCGTTCCCGGCCACATGGATAAGGAGCAGTACAGCTTCTGCTGGATCGTGGACTTCCCCATGTACGAGCTGGGCGAGGAGTCCGGCGAGCTGGAATTCTGCCACAACCCCTTCTCCATGCCCTCCGGCGGCATGGAAAGCCTGCTGAAGGCAGAGCGGGGTGACATCGATCCCCTGTCCATCACCGCCGACCAGTACGATCTGGTTTGCAACGGTGTGGAGCTTTCTTCCGGCGCTGTCCGTAACCATGACCCCGAGATCATGATCAAGGCCTTTGAGATGGTCCGCCTCGGCGAGGAGGATGTGAAGGCCAAGTTCCCCGCCATGTACAACGCCTTTACCTACGGCGCTCCCCCCCACGCCGGCATCGCCCCCGGTGTGGACCGCATGGTGATGCTCCTGGCCGGCGAGGACTCC
>JAFOCY010000154.1 GCA_017380995.1 Oscillibacter sp.
GGGGAGGTCATCGTGGATCAGGGAGTAGGTATGGACCAGCTCCAGCGCGCAGGCGATGGGCACCGCCTTCTCCCAGTCCATCCCCGCAAGGCGGGCAAACTCCAGCGTCAATACCGGCCGGATGCGTTTTCCGCCGGAGAGGATGCTGTAGCGCATGGAATCATACAAATCCTTCCAGGGGGTATCCTGGGTGAAAAGACCGCTTAAATATGCTTCGATCTTGGTAAGGTACCCGCCGTACCGCTGGTCAAATACTGCTCGTTCCATCCTCATTCCTCCTCAAAGGGAAGCTCCACCGGGGCGCCGTCAGGGCCCTTCATCAGCTTCACCACTTTCTGCTCCGCCTGGTCCAATTCCTTGGAACAGGCGGCAATCAGCTTCGTCCCCTCCTCAAAAAGGGCCAGGGAATCGGAAAGCTTCACATCTCCCTGCTCCAGGGCGGAGACGATCTGCTCTAATCTTGTGATCTGTTCCTCGAAGGTCTTCTTGCTCATGTCGGTTCCTCCAAACATCCATCCACGGTGCACGCTAACGCGCCCCGGCCTAATTTCACGGTAATGTGCTCGCCGATCTCCACATCCTCCGCCGCCTTAATGATCTCGCCTCCGGCAGTCTGGGCCATGGCGTAGCCCCGGCCCAGGACCTTCAGGGGGCTCATGGCGTCCACCGAGGCGGCAAGGGCCGCGAAGCGCTGCTTTTTCCGGGCGATCTGGGCTCCCGTCAGGTCCCCCAACCGCTGCTGGAGGTGCAAAAGCTCCATCCGCTTATCCTGCACATAAGCCATCTGGTCCCGCAGGACCCGCTTGGCGGCAAGGGCGTCCAGGTGTTTTCGCAGCATCTCAAGGCGGGCCGTCTCACTTTGGGCCAAACGCTCCTCACAATCCCGCAGAAACCTTCGCAGCTCCACCTGGTCGGGAACGGCGATCTCCGCGGCGTTGGACGGCGTGGAGGCCCGTGCGTCCGCCACAAAGTCAGAAATGGTAACGTCCGGCTCGTGGCCCACAGCGGAGATCACAGGAATTTCGGATTTATAGATCGCCCGGGCTACCCGCTCATCGTTGAAGGCCCAAAGGTCCTCCATGGAGCCGCCGCCCCGGCCGGTGATGATCACATCGCCGATCTTCCACTTATTTGCATACCGGATGGCCCCCACGATCTCCGGCGGAGCCTCTGTACCCTGGACCCGGACAGGCAGCAGGATCACCTTGGCCAGGGGGTATCGGCGGCGCAGGATACGGATCATATCGTGGACTGCCGCGCCGGCGGAGGAGGTGATGACCGCGATGCGCCGGGGATAGGCCGGAAGGGGTTTTTTGTGGGCGTGGTCAAAGAGGCCCTCTTCATAGAGCTTTGCCTTGAGCTGCTCGAAGGCTACTGCCAGATCACCCACGCCCTCCGGCGTCAGGGTATTGCAGTATAGCTGGTAGGCTCCATCCCGGGGGAACACAGTAACGCGTCCCGTCACTACCACCTTCATACCGTTTTCCGGGCGGAACCGCAAACGCCCGGCCTGTCCCTTGAACATCACACAGCGGAGGGCGCCTTCGGCATCCTTTAACGTAAAGTAGTGGTGGCCGGAGGGGTAGATCTTATAGTTGGAAAGCTCGCCCCGAACAGCCACGTTCTGGAGCATGGGCTCATTGTCCAGCAGAAGCTTGACCAGATGGTTCACTTCCGTGACACTGAAAATATGCTGCTGCATCGTTCCTCCAAAGAAAAAGGCCGGAGAGGATATCTCCGGCCCTTGGTTTATTCGCTGACTTCCTGGCGCACGAAGCTTCCCAGAATGCCGTTGATGAACTTCACCGTCTCCGGCGTCTCGTACTTCTTGGCGATCTCCACAGCCTCGTTGATGGCGGCGCCGTTGGGCACGTCCGGCATGTAGAGGATCTCGTACATCGCAACGCGCATGATGGCAGAGGCCACCAGCGGAATGCGGGCAAAGCTCCAACCCTTGGCGTACTTGGCGATGTAACCGTCCAGCTCGGCGGCGTGCTCCTCCACACCCTTGACCAGGCGGCGGATATAGTCTGCCTGCTTGGCGTTGGGTGCCTCCTGATAGATCTCGTCCTCTCCGGCGAGAGTTGCAAAAGTCTCGGCGGTGAGGCGCTCGGAGAGCAGATCCTCCACCGCTTTATCGGTAAAGCTCAGCTCATAGGAAAGATGAATGGCGATCTCCCGTGCGGTATTTCGTACCATAGTGTTTCCCTTCTCTCTCTTTTACGAAATGGAGTCTCAGGCGTCCATGGTGACGCCGCCAACATGAATGTTGATGGCGCTGACGGTGCAGCCGGTCATGGCCTCGATGGAGGACTTGACCGCCTTCTGGGCACTCTCGGCCACTTCCAGAACAGGATGGCCGTATCCAACCGTGATATAAAGCTCCATCTCCAGGCCATCGTCGGTCTTTTCCACCTTCACGGCCTTAGCGCCCTTCTGGGCGTTCTTCTTATTGTTCATGAGGTCGGTAACGCTGCCGCCCAGATTGGTCATCATGCCGGAAACGCCTTCCACCTCCCGCACAGCGCCCACGGCGATGGCGGCGATCACATCTTCCGAAATGTGAATGGTGCCGTCCTCTTCGGGCAGGACCAGATATTCCTTATTATCTGCCATGATAGATTCTCCTTATATTTTGCTTAGGTATTCTTTTAGGAGTTTATTGTATCACGGCGAAAGAGAAATTACAACCATGATTTTTGGGCGAAAAAAGGTGGAAAGGGCGGCTTCCCGCCGCCCTTTTCTCAGTTTGCTGCCATGATCTTGATGCTGGATGCAGGAAGTCCCGACTCTGTCATGGCAATATCGGTGATCCTTGCCACATCCTCTGTCTGGAGTTCTCCATTCTCCGTGGAAACTACCACGCTGAGACTTCCGTCACTCATAAAAGCCACGCAGTCCTCATAGCCCTTGGCTGTGACCAGATTTTCGATCTGCGCTTCCCGCAGGGTATAAGCGGCCAGGACCTGAATGCTCTCGCTGGCCTCGCTGAGGGTGGCCTGGTCCGCTCCCTCCTGGGCGGCGGCCTCCTCCAAAAGAGCCAGGGCGCTGTCCCGTGCCTGCTGGCGGGTGAGCCGGGCGGAAGCAAAATAATCCCCCCCGGTGTAAACTGCCGTTTCATCCGCTGTATCACTCTCCCCAGCCTGGTTGGAGACAAGGGTCGCCTCCCCCAGGATCTTGCCGTTGGCTTCTTTCACAGCCTCTTTTCCCTGATCGGCGGTATACTTCCAGTTCAATCCTACCGCCGTGCATACCAGCACCGCCATAGCGGCAACCGCCGTGTTCCGTTTCCACTTTGCCTTCATTTCGCCTTTCCTCCTCCATACGATCACTGCCATTTTGCCACGGTGATGCGGTCGCGGCTGAGCCCTGTCAGAGCCGCTACCGCCTGAATGACGGTGAGCTTGACCGCCGGGTCGTCCCCGCCGGAACAGACCACCAGGGCCCCCCGGTAGGCCGGATACACCGTCTGCACCACCAGCGGCTCGTCTCCCTCCCCGCCGTCCAGCAGAACGGCCGAGGATGAATAGGCCTCGTTCTTGACTTCCGTATCCCGGGCCAGCTGCAGCTCTCCATCGGTATCCTCCGTCAGCAGCACCTTCACCTGTCCCACTCCCTGGATGCTGGAGAGGATCTCCTCCATTTCCCGCTCCAGGTCCCTGGATGGCGGGGTCTGGGCTTTTGTGCGTTCTCCTGAGGGCAGGGCCAGCAAAATAAGGCCAGCGAGGGCCGCCAGGGCCATGTACTTGTACCGTTCCCATAGTTCCTTTGCTCCTTTGACCGTCATGGTGTTCCTCCGATATCTGATCTATATGCCGCCGTCTCCTCCGCTATGACTGCGGCTTTATAGTCTTCCAGTTCCTCCTGCCGCTCTTTGATCTGAGCCTGCAGATCTCCAAGCTCCATGTCCCAGTCTCCCGTCAAAGCCTCCAGGGGCTGCAAAAGAGCCAGCAGCAGCAAAAGCCCGCCGGTAAACTCCGCCACCCGGCCTACCGCCCCCTTGGGCGCCAGAGACTTGACGAGAAACAGCAGGGCAGCCACCGCCGTAACGCCTGTGATCCACCCCCGTACTGCCTCCATCATACCGTCACCACCCTCAAAAAGCACAAAACCGATACCAAAAGCAGCACCGCGCATCCCCCTGTCATACCCAGCACCAGCCCAAACGCACCGCCCAGGCCGTCAATAAGCTTACTGAGCCAGGGGACTCCCATCGCCGCGGAGAGGAAGGCTGCCGCTTTATAAAGGAGGTATTGGATCCCCAGGTGTAAAAAAGGCAGCGCCACCGCCGCCAAGATAACCAGCACGCCAAAGATACCGATGGTATTTTTCACGAGAGCCGCGCCAGCCAGCACCGTTTCCGCCGCGTCAGAGATCACACTTCCCACCACCGGTACGGAGGCGGAAATGGCGGTCTTTGTCATCTTCACTGCCGCCGCATCTGTTGCTCCCGTCAGCACATGGGCTACGGACAGGTAGGTGGTAAAAAGCAGCAGCGTGGTGGTGAGGCTCCAGGTAACGATGCCTTTGAGCCATTTGGCGATGGCGGCGAGCCGGGGCTCCTGAAGACAGCTCCCGGCGGAAAGCACGCCAATATAAAGATAGGTCAGAGGAAGCAGCAGACCGCTGATAAGGCTGGTGACAAGCCCCACCAAAAATACTGCCGTCACCTGCTGCATGGAAGCGCTCAGCGGAGAACCGGAAACCGCGGCCGAAGCGGCAAGGGTGGGCAGCAGCACTTTCGAAAACCGGTTCAGCTGCGAAATGGTCCCGGCTCCCAATCCGATCAGATCCTCCAAACTCCCGGCAGAGAGCATGGTGACCGCAAGCCCTCCTGCCGCCGGCAAAAATTTCGTTCCTTCTCCCACCGTTCCCACCGCTGCGCAAAATACCGCCACCAGCAGCACGGAAGCCGCCCCCCGCAGGCGGCTGCGGAGGATCTCCTTTCCTTTCTCCCCAAGGGTTTCCAGCATCGTACCAATGGCTCCGGAAAATCCCGCGGCACTGTAGTCCTCCCCGACCAACTCCTCCGTCCCCTGAGGCATCGCGCTGTACAGGTCAGATGGGATGTCCGCACTCTTGGCAGGAACCGTCAGCAGCATACAAAAAAGCAGAGAAAGGCAGTAGATCTTCATGGCTTTAGATGCAAAACAAGATTTACCACTCCTTCCATTAGCGGCGCCGCTACCGCAAGGGCACATACTGTTCCCGCCGTTTCGATGACTCCGGCTAAAGCCGTCTCCCCGGCATCCCGGCACAGATCGCCTCCGATACGCACTACCGCGGCGATGCCCACCGTCTTATAAAGGGGCGCGAACCATTCCTCTCCCAAGCCGCTTTGGCTCTGGAGGGTCCCAAACAGGGCTGCGAGACTCCGGGCCGTCTCCCCCAGGGAAAGAAGTCCCACACTGACCGCTGCCAGCGTCAATACCAGGGCGATCTCCGGCGTTCCCTTTTTCAGCACCAAAGCCAGCAGTGCCGCCGCCACGCAGGCGGCCGTCAACCGAAATACCACTTCCATCAAAAGTTAAACAGGTCCTTGATAAGGGCAAAAAGCTCGCTGATCTCCCGGACCATCAGCACCATGGTCGTCACTAAGCCTGCCAGCACCAGGACCAGTCCCTGCTCCTCCCGGCCCGAACGAATCAGCAGCTGATTCAATACCGCTACCAGGATGCCGATAGCGGCAATTTTGAAGATAAGATCTACTTCCATGTTTCCTTCCTCACATCAGTAAAATCACGGCCAGCGCACCGCCGCAGCCCCAGAGGGCGGCAGAACGCTTTTCCTCCTCCCCCCGCCTGCTTTCCTCTGCTTGGGCATGGCGCTGCAGAACGGAGACCGTAACGGCCACAGCCTTGCAAAGCTGCTCCTCGTCTCCGCCAAAGGCTCTGCCCAGCCCCGCTACCGCTCTTTGCTCTTCCCCGGTTAAGGGCAAGTCCCTTCCGGCCGCGGCCCAGGCCCTGGATAGCTGTTCCCCGGACCGGGCCGCCTTTGCGGCGGCAGTGAAAAAGGCCGCCGCTGCCCCGCCGCAGTCTGAAGCCACGGTCAATAGCAGCTGTGGCATCGGCGTGCGGGCCAGGCGCACCTCCTCTCCCATTCGCCGCAGCGCCGTAAGAAGGTCTGACCGGGTCTCCCGCACGCGGCGCCGCTCCCGGTACTGGTCCAGCCACCCCCAAAGAGCTGCGCCCAAAATAAAAGCCGCACCCAGCATTCTTCTCATAGCAGGTCCTCCACATCGTAGCGCCGTGCCGTCCCCTCCCTTCGGATACAGACAGCCCTGGAAAACACCTTTGTCTCCAAAAGCTCCCGGTACAGGGGCTTTTCCCGCAATTCTTCCACAGTCCCGCCATGGATCGTGGCCAAAAGTCCCACGCCGCAGCCCGCCGCCATCGTCATGGAGCGGATATCCTCTCGGGCGGTGATCTCATCTACGGCAATGAGCTGTGGATTCATGGCACGCAGCACCATGGGGATCCCCAGAGCCTTGGGACAAGCGTCCAGCACATCTGTCCGCGCCCCCACATCCATTTGGGCTTCTCCCCGGTGCATCACCGCCACCTCCCCCCGTTCGTCGATGAGGGCCACCCGCATCCTGGGTACGCCCAGTCCATCGGAGAGGATGCGTACCAGATCCCGCAGGAGGGTGGTCTTGCCGCCTCCCGGTGGCGAGAGCAACAGGGCATTTTGATACCGCCCTTCCTGAAAGAGTCCCGCCGCCACCTCCATACCAATGCCTTTTTGCTCCCGTCCGATCCGGATGGCTGCGGAAGAGAGGTCTTTCAGGTTGGTGTTTGTCCCATCCTTCATCACTGCCGTACCGCAAAGCCCCACACGAAAGCCCCCTGCCACGCTGATATACCCCCGGCGCAGCGTCTCCGCCGCCGCGTAACGGGAAAAATCTGTAGCCAGGTCGCAGAGGGTCTCCAATTCCTGGATCTCCACGGTAGCCTCCAGTTCCTTCTCTCCCTCCGGAAGCAGGACTGTAAGTTTTCGTCCCGCCCGAAGGCGGATCTCCTCTGCCTTGGCCCTGTCCTCCTCCGGCACCGCCAGAGCCAGCCGCCGCAAGCGGACCGGCAAAATAGCTGCTGCCCGGTCAAACCGCTCCGTGTTGGTCTCCACATCCGCCGCCCCCTTTCTCGCTCCATCCTATGCAGGCTCGTCCGGCGGTATGACTGCAAACATCTGCCTCCATTTATTTCCCTTTTCCCTGTGAGAATGCACCAAATCCCCACAATATTCTTCTAAATCTCCGTCATTTCTACATTTTTAAAATTCTTGAACTAAAACATTGACAGCTCAACGATTTCCTACTATAATTCCATGTTGACAAGTCAACAAAATTTGACCCGGAGGCGTTTTTCCATGCTGAACCGCTTTCTTACCTTTTCTACCAATATCTCCCAGGCATACAAATATCTTACCAAGATCAAATCCCATTACATGACCAGCATGGGCCTCAAAGCTGCCCATGTGATGTGTCTTCTGCATATTGGCTTTCACGAGGAGGGGCTGACTGCTGTTGAGCTGTGCACCCTCTGCGCGGAGGACAAGGCGGCCATCTCCAAAAACCTTGCCGCCCTGAAAAGTATGGACCTGATCTGGGCCGATGACGAAAACAACAGCAAGATCTACCGTGTGAAGTACCGCGTCACCGAAAAAGGTGCTGCCATCCACAAGGAGATCAGCGAATATGTGGTAGAGGCCGTGGAGGTCTGCTCTGCGGGCATGAGCCTCGAAGAGGGCGCTACCTTCTACCGAACCTTCAACTCCGTGGTGGAAAACATGAAGACCTATTATCACGACCTGGATAAGGACGATGTCTCCAAGTGACCGTCTCTTATCCCCGACCTGATGGATTACATACGAAAGAGAGAACTGTTTTGAAGATTTCCGAAGAAAAAGTGTGGATGAAGCACTTTCCCGCCGGTGTTGCGGAGCTTCCCCTCCCCCAGTGCACTGCTTACCAGTATGTGAAGAAGAATAATTCCCACCGGTTGGACGCTCCCGCCATTCATTATTATGGCAAGGACATCACCCACCGTGAGCTCCAGGCCAATATCGATGCGTGCGCCAATTCCCTTACCGCCTTGGGGGTCAAGCAGGGCGACAAGGTCTCCTTCCTCACCGTGGCCCTGCCTGAGACGGTCTGCGCCCTCTACGCGGTCAACAAGCTGGGCGCCACGGCCAACATGATCGATCCCCGCATGGACATTGAAAGCATTCGCCGCGCTGTGAAGGAGTCCGGCTCCCATGTTCTCATCGCCATTGATATCGCCTTCCCCAAGGTGACTCCCATCATGGAGGATATCAAGCAGGACTATATCATCGCCCAGTCTGCGGCCCGTTCCCTTCCCCTGGTAAAAAAGATCGCCAAGACGCTGATGACCAAGACCAATGTCCCCTACAGTGATCAGGTCATCAGCTGGAAGACCTTCCTGTCCAAGGGCAAGGGCGCAAGCGCCGCGGAGGCGCCCTATGTGGGCGACGCCGTGTTTGCCATCACCTATACCGGCGGCACCACAGGCTTTCCGAAGGGCGTGATGATCACCAATGATGGCATCAACGCCGCTGCCTTTAACTTTAAGCATGCGGGCTTGGCCGTGAAGGAGGGTGAGCGGTTCCTGGATATCATTCCCGTCTTCACCTCCTACGGTATGTGCTGCGGTATGCATATGCCTCTGGCCATCAACCTCCAGCTGGTCCCCATCCCCAAGTTCGATGTGAACCAGTTTGGCAAAATGGTGAAGGATTTCCGCCCCCAGCACATGATCAGCACCCCCGCCTTCTACGAAACGCTGATGAACAGCAAAGAACTCCAGGATATGGATCTTTCCTTCCTGGTGACTCTGGGCTCCGGCGGCGATACCATGAACGAAGGCCTGGAAAGCAAGCTCACTGATTTTATGAAGTCCCACAGCATCCGTTATCCCCTGGCTCAGGGTTACGGTATGTCCGAGCTTTCTGCTGCCGCGTCCTTCTGCGTCAACGATATCTTCAAGTCCAAGAGTGTGGGAATCCCTTCTGTCACTACCACCATCTCTATCTTTGACGAGGAAACCGGCAAAGAATTGGGCTACAACCAGCTGGGCGAGATCTGCGCCACCGGCCCCTCCATGATGAAGGGCTATTACAACCGTCCCGAGGAGACGGACCATGTGATGCGCCTCCACGAGGACGGCAAGGTCTGGGTCCACTCTGGTGACCTGGGCTATATGGATGAGGATGGTTTCCTCTTCGTCATTGGCCGCATCAAGCGCATGATCACTCGCTTTGATGGTCACAAGGTCTTCCCTGTCAACATCGAAAGCCTGGTGGCAAGCCACGAGGAAGTCCTCAACTGCTCCGCCATTGGCGTCAGCGACCGGGAACGCAGCCAGGGCCACTATCCTATGGTGCTGGTGGAACTGTCCGCTACCGTAGCTGACAAGGAGGCTTTCTGCAAAAAACTCTTTGAGGAATGCAACGAGCGTCTGGAGGAGCGCGGTAAGCCCGTGGCGGTCCTGCCTGTGGACGCCATCCCCCTCACCGGTTCCGGTAAGAACGATTACCGCACTCTGGAAAAAGAGTACGGCCAGTTCGATTATCTGGCCTGGAGCGCTGTATCTTAAAACTTCACTTACCTCTCTTCTCATAACGCACAGGGGCCGGAACATTTCTGTTCCGGCCTCTGTGTTTTTTTGCTGGTCAAAAAACCTGCCGAATTCGGCAGGCTGCACAGCCGCTGCATGAGGTATTTGGAGGCTTTCCCGAGATTGTTGTAGAAGAAGACGGCATCACCAGAAACCGACTTACTGAAAGAAAAAAGGCCTTCCAAACGGCAGTCGAAGCCGACGAGGATTGGAGGACATTCTATGCCGTGCCTGCTCCTGATTTTTCGAAGTTCTGCAATGACATTTTCGGTGCCGGTTAAGCAAAGCTAGAATAAAAATGCAAAAATAAGTTAGCTGTCCAAACAAACGGACAGCTAACTTTGTATTGGCGCTTTAGAGACAAGCAACCCCCGGCTCTGCCGGGGGTAATAAACTCTTATAGATGGAAAAAGAAAGGCCTCCAATAGTAAAATGGGGCAGGTTCGCCAACCGCACCATAACTAAAGGAGGCAGTCAATGAATGACATCAATAGTTTATCTCACTCAAAGTGGAGATGCAAGTAATCGACTGAAAACGACAGTATGAAAATCTTCGGGAAAGTCAGGAATGGAAACAAACATTCAAGACAAAGGAGCCGAAGAAGATGAAATCAGTACCACAGGATTTGTTGAAAGAGTATGTGAAGAGCCAGCAGTTCACCAGTACCGCAGATATCATGCAGGCCATGAAAGAAATGTTCCGAGATGTCATCCAGCAGGTCATGGAAGTAGAGATAGATGAAGAGCTGGGACGGGAACGCTACCAGAGATCTGAAGAAACCGAGCACAGCAGAAACTACCGGAATGGCTTCTCCCAGAAGACGGTCAAAACACAGCTGGGCGAGATCGAGATCAAAGTTCCCAGAGACCGCAAGGGTTCTTACGAACCCAAGATTATCAGCAAATATGACCGAAACGCAAAAGGTATGGAGGACAAGATCCTGTCTCTGTACGCCTGCGGTATGAGTCAGAAGGATATCGCAGCGCAGATCAAGAGCTTGTACGATGTAGAGATCTCCCCGGAACTTGTGAGCAAGATCAGCGAGAAGATCATGCCGGAGGTCACTGCCTGGCAGAATCGGCGGTTGGAAAGCGTATACCCGTTCATCTTCATGGATGCCATCCACTACAAGGTAAAGGAAGATCACCGGTATGTAACTAAGGCTGCCTACGTGGTGTTAGGGATCACCATGGAAGGCAAAAAGGACATCCTCGGTGTCTGGATCGGCGAACATGAGAGCAGCAAATTTTGGTTGAGCGTGTTGAATGACCTCAAAAGTCGGGGAGTTTTGGACGTATATCTATTCTGCACAGATGGCCTTTGTGGAATGATGCAGGCCATCGAAGCAGTATATCCAAAATCCCGGTTGCAGCGGTGCATTGTTCATCAGATCCGCAGTTCTACCAGATACGTCAGCTACAAAGATATCAAGCTGGTCATCGCGGATTTAAAGAAAATTTACACGGCTGTGACTTTGGAAGAGGCGGAAAACAATTTGGTCCTCTTCGCGGACAGCTGGCGTAAACAGTATCCTTCCTGCGTGAAAAACTGGGAAGAAAATTGGGAAGTTTTAAACACCTTTTTCGAATACCCGCCGGAGATTCGGAAAATCATATGGTACTTACAATTCCACTTGGTATGTGCTAAACTGTTTACGGCATTATTTTGTTCACTCATTTTAATATCCTCCTAATGTGTTTTCGGTTTTAAGCTGGCAGGCTCATAAACAGTTTAGCACATTAGGAGTTTTTCTTTTCATCGCTTAAGCTTTTCGGAACCACGCGACTAGCGCGTGGTTTTCTTTATACAAGAAAAACGGACATCCTTTCGGATGTCCGTTTTTTTGGTGGAGATAAGCGGGATCGAACCGCTGACCTCTTGAATGCCATCGCTCCCGAGGTCCTGGACTCGGTGGAAGTGGCTTAAAAAGTTAGACAAAACCGCACAAAATGGACATTTCACAGTCCATATCGTTTCAACTGGTACATGGCTTTTCGCAGTGATTCTGGTACTAATTCTGGTACTAAAAGTTCCGCAAAAACAAAGTGTTCCGCACACCCGTTTTTGGCGGTTCAATTTAGCACCAATTGTTCCGCGGGTCACGAACCTAAAATCAGTTGAAAGGAACAACATAAAATGAACTACATCACTGCAAGCCAAGCAGCATCGCGTTGGGGTGTTTCTGAAGGAATCGTCCGGCGTTACTGCAGAGACGAGCGCATCCCCGGTGCCTATCAGGAATTTGAAACTTGGTACATACCCGAGAACGCAGCCAAGCCCACGCGAAAGAAAAAGGAAGCCTCTCAGCTTCCCAAACTTCTCAAAACACTTATCAAGCAGCGCGACGGCAGAATGTACCGCGGCCTCTATGAATACCTGCAGATCAACATGGTCTACAGCAACGGGCGTATGGCCAGTAACCGGCTCACCCGCGATCAGATCGAGGTGCTGTATAAGACCGACCGGATTTTCACCAACAAGGAGTCCATTAAGGTCAACGATATTATCGAAGCGAGGAATCACTTCCTCTGCGTGGATATGATCCTCAGTAGCGCCATGAAGCCGCTGACGCAGACTTTCATACAGCAGCTGCAATCCACCCTGCTCAGTGAGAGTTGCCGCCATAAACGCCATGCTCCTATCACCTCTGGATATCGCAAAACTGTCACCACACCCAAGTTCGGCGAGACTACGTCTCCCGCCGAGATATCTGCAGCCATCAATCAGCTGTTCAAAGAATACGAGGCTCAGAAGGACATCGGCTTCCATGAGATTCTCGATCTCCATGTCCGGTTCGAGCGTATCCGCCCCTTCGAGGATTGTAATGGTCGTATCGGACGCTTGCTAATGCTCAAGGAATGCCTCCGGCACGAGGTTACACCCTTCGTCATTGACGATAAGCGTCGCACCGGCTATCTGGATGGCCTCCGCCAGTGGGACGAGGATCGCAGTATCCTGATGGACGTCTGTATGGAAGCCCAGATGCGTTTCGAGGCTCAGATCGCCCTGCAGGGCCTCCTGGAGTGCCAGTCGCAGCACATGAGAGCCTACCACAAAGGAGGAAACAGATGATGTTCTTTTACAAGTGTCGCTTTGACTTCGATACCA
>JAFOCY010000155.1 GCA_017380995.1 Oscillibacter sp.
TACCAATGGAACTGCGTCTACCGAGTCTTACACAACTTCGACAGATTTACGAAACTGATATGAAAGAAGCCTTTCCCCCTGCCGAGCTGAAGCCTCTTTCCGCCATGGAGCGGATGTGGCAGGAGGAGAAGTACAAACCCTGGTGCCTTTTTGACGGGGACCAGCCGGTGGGCCTTGCCTTTTTGTGGCTGGGAGATGACCCCCGCTGGGCGCTGCTGGATTATCTTTGTGTTTCGCCTGAGCGGAGAAACGACGGTTTGGGCAGCGAGATCCTGCGGCTGCTGAAAGCTGCGGAACCGGGCGCGGTGATTTTTGGCGAAGCAGAGGCCCCCGTTCATGCGCCGGATCCTGCTATGGCGGAGCGTCGTTTGGGCTTTTATCTGCGCAACGGACTGCGCATTGCCGGGTATGAGACGGATATTTTCGGCGTTCATTATAAGACGCTGTATTTGGCTGACCGGGAAGTGGATGACGGAGAGCTGATGGAGGCCCACCGCAATGTGTACCAAAGAAGTTTTACGCCGGAAAAATACGACCGGTATGTTGTGATCCCCAGAGATGCCAATCAGCCGCTGATCCAGCAGGTCCCCTGGGACCAGTGAGAGAAAGAAGGTCTTTTTATGAAAATTCTTGCGTTTGAATCTTCTTGTGATGAAACTGCCGTGGCGGTGGTAGAAGATGGCCGCAAGGTCCTCTCCGATGCCATTGCTTCACAGGTGGATATCCACGCCATTTACGGCGGTGTGGTACCGGAGATCGCCTCCCGTAAGCACGTGGAAGCCATTGCAGCTCTAACGGAAAAAGCGCTGGCGGATGCGGGCTGTACCCGCAGCGATATTGATGCCGTGGCCGTGACTTACGCGCCGGGCCTTATCGGCGCGGTGTTGGTTGGTTTGAGCTTTGCCAAGTCCGTTGCCTATGCGCTGAATGTGCCTTTGATCCCTGTGCACCATATCCGGGGCCATATCGCCGCAAATTACCTGGCGTTTCCGGACCTGGAGCCGCCGTTCCTGGCCCTGGCCATTTCCGGAGGAAATACCCTCATCATCGATGTTCGGGACTATACCGACATGGAGATCCTGGGATCTACCCGGGATGATGCAGCGGGAGAGTGTTTTGATAAGGCGGCCCGTGTATTGGGGCTGACTTACCCCGGCGGCAAGCCCATCGATGAGCTGGCGCAAAAGTCCCAGGGAGGCGTTTATCAGCTGCCCCATTCCAAAGTGGATGGTGCGCCTCTGGACATGAGTTTTTCCGGATTGAAGACTGCTGTTGTGAATCTGGCACACCACGCAAAGCAGGTGGGGGAGGAACTGGATGCTTCTGCCCTTGCCCGGGATTTTACCAAGGCGGTAAGTGATACGCTGGTACCCAGGGCGATGCTTGCGGCCCAGCAGACCGGGCGCAAGACCATCGTGGCAGCCGGCGGTGTAGCGGCGAACTCTATTATCCGTGCGGATCTCGAACGGGAGTGTCGGAAGGCGGACTGTAAGCTGTATCTTCCGCCGCTGCGACTTTGCGGAGATAACGGCGCGATGATCGGGGCCCAGGGGTACTATGAGTTTTTGGCAGGCCATACGGCAGATATGTCCCTCAATGCCTATGCTACCCGGGATATTACAGATTGATATAAAAGAGTGGATGATAAGAAGCCCTGGCAATAGCGCCAAGGCTTCTTTTTTTAGCTTTTTTAGGAGCTGTATGCAGAAAAAATGCATATGGAAAGAGCCCGTAAAGGAAGAAAACTTGTTTTTTTGAAAGAAGAAATTTTGCGGCGGCAAAAAGTAAAGAAATGTTTCGCAGGATTTTGTGAAAATAGCAGCATATCATTTTTATGTTAATCTGTATTTGATTTTTGGAGGATCAGGAAATAAAAATACAAGAAATGTAAATAAATGGTAATTGCTTGGAAAAGTGTTGGAAATAAAGAGAAATTTGCGTGTTGAAAACCGTGTGGAAAATGTGGATAACTCCTTGTAGAAGAAAATTATGAGTTTCCTTATGTTAATGTCATGTAAGGGAGAAGAATAGAAAAAATCGGGGAGAATGAAGAAATCTTCACGAAATTTCCGGAAATTTCCGTGCAAATGACAGAGAGAAATTTTGAGGATTTCCTCTTGACTTCGGCAAAATCTGACAGGTGGCGTCAGACTCTGTGTTTTTTGAATGAAGGCTTCCTTGCAATTATACGTTTTGTAATATTCGGCTGAGGGAAGAGGAGCAGGCACTTTTGGAAGAATGGGTGTTGACGCTTGAGAAAAAATATGCTATCATAGCGAAAGTCTCAATCTATGTTCGCTGGTGTAGCTCAGTCGGTAGAGCATCTCACTCGTAATGAGAAGGTCACGTGTTCGAGTCACGCCACCAGCTCCAAAGCCTCTGTCCAATTCGGACAGGGGCTTTTGTGTTATCTGAAGAGGTGCGGTAAACGCACCTCTTTTTTTTATGATGCATACCCTAAGGCGAGGAGGGATGGTTATGACCTATGGTGTGATCGGCGGTGACCGCCGCCAAATGGAGTTGGCAGCTCTCATGGCGGCAGAAGGGACCGCTGTAGCTGCTTATGGGCTGGGAACAGATGAATCGCTGGAAGAAGCGCTTCGGGCGGAGGTGATTTTGCTGCCTTTGCCTTTATCCAAGGAGGGGCGCCTGAACTGCGAAGAAGATCCTATGCCCATAGAACACCTTTTCGCCCGTTTGAAGCCGTGTCAGCGGATTTTGGCAGGACAGGTGAAGGAGGCGGAATACAGAATAGCGGCACAATACGGCTTGACCATAGAAGACTATTTCCTCCGGGAGGAGCTGACGATTGCGAATGCGGCGATTACTGCAGAGTGTGCCATCCGGATCGCAGAGGAGCGCCTGGGGGCATCGTTTCCCCCTGTTCTGGTACTGGGCTTTGGCCGCATTGGAAAGCTTCTTTGCCAGCGGCTCCAAAGGATGGGAATCCCGGTGACGGTGGCAGCAAGAAAGCTGGAGGATCTGGCCTGGGCGGAAGCTTATGGGTACGGAGTGCTGGGCATCCGCGCACTTTCTGGGCGGCTTTCCGGATTTGGCCTGGTTTTTAATACCGTTCCGGAAGTGGTGCTGGGAGAAGAACTTGCGCTGCAGCTTTCAGAGGATTGTCTTTGCATCGATCTTGCATCCCGAAAAGGGATTGAACTTCCGGAAGGAGAACAGTGTATTTGGGCCAGGGGCCTTCCGGGGAAAATGGCACCGAAAGTAGCAGCGTTAACACTCTGGAAAACAGTGGAACATATTTTGGCAGAACAGCGAGGTGAATACGCGTGAGAAAAGAGCGGATCGGTTTTGCGATGTGCGGCTCTTTCTGCACCCACAAAGCGGTGCTTGAGGCACTGCGGGAGCTGACAGAGTGCTACGAGACTGTGATCCCCATCGTATCGGAGACGGTATCGTTTACAGATACCCGTTTTGGCGGATCGGAAGAACTGATGGAGACCCTTTACCAGATGACAGGAAAAGAACCCCTATGCGATATCCCGTCAGTAGAACCCATTGGTCCCAAAGGCCTTCTGGATGTGCTGGTAATCGCTCCGGCCACGGGAAATACCCTGGCAAAGCTGGCGGCAGGTATTACAGATACGGCCGTTACTATGGCGGCGAAAGCGCATCTTCGAAATGGTCGGCCTGTGGTAGTGGCCCTGGCCAGCAATGATGGTCTTTCCGTCGGTGTAAAGAACATCGGGGAGCTCCTGGTCCGGCGGCATTACTATTTCGAGCAGTGCCGTTAAAGCAAGACGGTGTTCATAAAAAGTTTACGGGACCTTTCTTTGCGATTGACAAGTTTTGGTGCAAAGTTGATGAAATGGCCTGAAATATGCGGCGGTGGAAAATGGAAATTATGAGATAACGGTAGTATATACAACGTCACATAAGAAAAAGGAGGGAAAATTCCCTCCTTTTTCTTATGTAGCCTGTATCAGGACGACAGAAATATCATTTACATTTGTACCTGTAGGTCCTGTAAAGATTAAACCGTTTACGGACTTCAGGGCGTGATAGGCGTCATTTTCTGCCAAAACATCGTGGATATTGAACCCCTTTTCCTCCAGGCGCATCAAAGTAGTGCCGTCCACGATACCGCCTGCTGCATCGGTAGGACCGTCGGTCCCGTCGGAGCCCAGGGAAAAGACCAGTGTATGTTCAAGGCCCGTAATGTGGGCCGCGGCAGCCAGCGCCAGTTCCTGATTTCGCCCGCCAAGGCCCTTCCCGGTAAGATGGACCACGGTTTCACCGCCGGCCAGAAAAGCAAGAGGGCGGCTGCACTTGGAATGGCTTTTGGCGATGGCGCCAAGGAAGCTGCCAGCCTCCCTGGCTTCGCAGGAAAGGCGGTCTGTCAGTACCATGGGCTCATAGTCGAGCTCCCGGCAGCACCGGGCGGCGGCAGAACACAGTTCCCGAACGCTGCCGGTGATGACGGTTTCCACGTTATGAAGTTCTTTGGGCGTTTCCTGAAGAAGTAGTTTCCGAGCGGGGTCGGAGAGACGAAGATGATATTTTTCTGCGATGGAAAGAGCGTCGGCGCAGGTGGAAGTATCAGCGTATGCAGGGCCGGATGCGATCATATCCAGAGGATCTCCCACGATATCACTAAGGACGATGGAAAATACGCGGGCTGGAGCACACCGCTGGGCAAAGCGACCACCCTTTACAGCAGAAAGCCGTTTGCGAATGGTATTGATCTCCACAATGTTGGCGCCGCAGGCAAGGAGTTGGCTGGTGATGTCCTGCAGCTCTTCGCCGGAGATCAAAGGCTGCTCGAAAAGGGCGCTTCCCCCTCCGGAGAGAAGAAAGAGGACCGTGTCATTCTCTGCGAGCCCGCTGACTAACTCCAGCGCAGCGTGTGTGGCGTGAAAGGAATTTTCGTCCGGTACAGGATGCCCGGCTTCAAAACAATACAGATTTTCCAGTACGCCGCCGATGTGTCCGTATTTGGTGATAACCACACCTTTTTCGATGAATATGACATCTGCTGCGGCCTTTGCCATTTGCCAGGCGGCTTTTCCGGCAGCTACCAGTACTACTTTTCCCGGAAAGGTCCGCCCTTCCAGAGCCCGGCGGACGGCTTCATCTGGCAATACAGCCTGGATGGAGTGGCGGATGATGGTTTGAGCGTCTCGATGCAGCAGTTCTCTCATAACATCCCTCCTATATACCTATTAAATATAATATAACAAACCTGGCAGACTGCCGCAAGCATAGAGCTTTTCTTTTTCACATATTCTGCATAAAAGAAAGGACGTGTTTGGATGAAAGATACTTACCATATCAATGGAACGACCTACGTGATTGCCCGCAGCTATGCACAGGAAAAGACATTGTGGTCACTTTTGATGTCGTATTTTCTGGGGCAGATGAAATGAAAACCTATCGTGTGGGTATTTACGTCAGACTCAGCCGGGACGATGAACGGCAGGGAGAATCCGTCAGCATTGAAAATCAAAAGCTGATGCTTCAGCGTTACTGTGAGCAGCAGAAGTGGGAGGTGGGAGAGATCTATGTGGACGATGGGTGGTCTGGAACCAACTTTGACCGGCCGGGTTTTATCCGGATGATGGAAGCGGTGCGGGAAAAATGGATCAATTTAGTGTTGGTAAAAGATTTGAGCCGGTTGGGGAGAGATTATATTGAAGTGGGTAAGTACACGGACTGTGTGTTTCCCTATTATAATTGCCGTTTTATTGCTTTGAATGACGGGGTGGATACCCTGTGCCAAAGTGACGATGTGGCAATGATCTTCAAAAATGTTATCAACGATATCTACGCCAGGGATACCTCCAGGAAAATCCGGGCGGTGCGCCGGGCCAATGCTGAAAACGGAAGATTCATGGGGTATAAGCCGCCATATGGGTATTTGCGCTCTTCGGAGGACAAGCACCGCTTAGTGATAGATCCGATGACCTCGGAAGTTGTGAAGAAGATTTTTGCTTTGCGGAAGGATCAATGCGGCATTCAGGCGATTGCGAATGTACTGAATGAAGATCATATTCCGACACCAAGAGATTATGCAGAGGGGATTTCGGGCCATATCTGGCGCCGGGAGACGGTACGTGCGATTTTGAACAATGAAGCGTATATCGGAAATTTGGTGCAGTTGAAGCAGGGGAGTTTATCTTACAAGGATCGACGTCAAAAGCAAAAGCCTCCGGAAGAATGGGTACGTGTCTTGGGGACGCATGAACCCATCGTGGATGAGGATACCTGGAACGCAATTCGAAAGATGGATGGGATCAGACCCCGGAGACCGAAAAAAGAGGACCTTTTTGCCGGGCTTCTGTATTGCGGAATATGTGGACGTGCGATGAAGCGTGTGATCAATCATAAGGACCGGGGAGGGAAGGAGAAGATATATACATATTATATATGTGCAGGTCATGTCTGTGTTAACGGAGAGGTGCTGAAAGAGTTATTGATTCGAGAAGTGCGGATGCATATGAAACCGCTGGAGCCGCAAGGGGAGAAATTCGAGAGAGAATTGCAGAGGGGACTTTTCAAGCAGAGGGAATCTGTGATTCGACAGCAGGTTCACCAAAGAGAAAAAGCAGAAAAGCGAGTCGGAGAACTTCGGGGATTGATCTGCAAGCTGTATGAAGATCGAGCGAATAGGGTGGTTTCTGCAGACATCTATAAGACGTTAATGGCACGCTATGAGGAAGAAATGAAGGAGAAGGAGCGGGAAATTGAAGAAGCGGGAAAGCTGGGGATATCTGAAAGCGCAGGGAGCATCAAGAACATTGAGGTATCACGAAACCTTTTGCAGATTCTATTGAAAGGTATTTGGATTGATCCAAAAGAGGGAAAGGTACAATCGGTTCGTATATCTTATCGTTTCGAAGAAAATGTCTTGCTTTAACGGCATTGCTCTTTTGTGCCTTTTGGGCAAGACGATCCTTATGGAAAGCCCTGTTCTTTAATTGCAGACTTTACGAAGATCCCTAAAGCGGTAGAGGCGGCGATCCACGGAGAGCAGCTGCAGCCGTTGCTGATATAACGAATAGGAGGGCATTCTAGGAGAGGATGCCCTCTCTTTTTGGGCGAAGAAACAGTAAAGGTGTGACCTATTAGTGCAGCTAATAAATGGTATTAAATAAAATGAAAGAAAAATGAAAAAAGGTGTTGACAAATGGTGAATGGGGTGGTATTCTAACAAA
>JAFOCY010000156.1 GCA_017380995.1 Oscillibacter sp.
GAGACCACCATGTTGCGCCGGCCAAAGCCCATCAGATCGGGATAGCCGGGGTGAGCGCCGACGGCAACACCTGCGGCCTTCGCCGCAGCCACAGTCTTGGCCATCACCAGGGGGTCGCCGGCGTGATAGCCGCAGGCAACGTTGGCAGAAGAGACGTGGGCAATGACTTCACTGTCAAGGCCGATGGTGTAGGCGCCAAAGCTCTCGCCAAGGTCGCTGTTCAGGTCTACTTTGTACATAACGTTTTTCCTCCTTCACATTTTGTTGCAAAACTTTGCATAAGATTATATAGCAATTTCCGTGCCAACTCGTGGGTTTTCGGCAGTTCTTGAGAAAATAATTTTGTAGCCCCTGGGGGCCAACGGGTCAAATATTCCCTCTCCCCTTCCCTTGTCCTGCCAAACCTCGCCAAAAACGCCACAAGTGTGCGAAACCGCACACTTGTGGCGTTCATTTTTGCACATTATTCCGGCACACCGTCCTCCAGACGGCGCTTGAGGGTAAAGCGGGTGCAGCCCAAGAGCTGGGCAGCCCGGGAGAGATTGCCGCCGGAGAGGTCCATAGCCCGGTCGATATAGCTGCGCTCGAAGGCCTCCACCTCCCGCTTCAAATCCACAGGGCCTTCCGTCAAATCCTTCACCGGATAGCTCAGACCGCAGGTCTTCGCACTCTTGCCGCTGCTTTGAAACACCTGTCCTGTGGCCTCGCTGGTAAGATATTCGCCCCGGGCAAAAAGAGCGGTGCGCTCCATCACATTTCGAAGCTCCCGGACGTTACCCTTCCACTCGTGATTCTGGAGTTGGCTCATAAACTCCGGGTCCACTCCCTTGAGAGACTTGGAGAATTTGCGGTTGAAGTGCTCCAGGTAATACTGGCAGAGCACAGGGATGTCCTCTTTCCGCTCCCGAAGGGGCGGGATATGGATCTGCATGACATTCAGGCGGTAGTAAAGGTCCTCCCGGAAGGTGCCCTTGCGGACTTCTTCTTCCAGGTTGCGGTTGGTCGCGGCGGCTACCCGCACATTGACCTCAATATCCCGCAGGCCTCCCACGCGCTTGAAGGAGCGGTCCTCCAGGAAGGTCAGAAGCTTCGCCTGCATGAAAAGGGGCAGCTCGCCCACCTCGTCCAGAAACACGGTGCCGCCGTTGGCAAGCTCCATGAGGCCCTTCTTCGTCTTTCCCGCTCCGGTAAAGGCCCCCTTCTCATAGCCAAACAGCTCGGATTCCAGGAGGTTTTCCGGGATAGCACCACAGTTGATCTTCACCAACGGCTTATCCCGCCGGGCACTGCCGTTATGGATGGAGGTGACCACCACCTCCTTGCCGGTGCCGGTCTCTCCGCAGATAAGAATATCCACGTTATCATTTTTGGCCAGAACCTCCATATCCGCCCGAATGCGGCAGATGGCGGGGCTCACGCCCAGGACCCTGTGAGGACGAAGTTTCATCAGCTCCAGGCTGCGTTTATTGGTCAGCTGCTCCAACCCCCGGCGAATGATGAGGTTGACCTCCTCCAGATCGAAGGGCTTGAGAATATAGTCGCTGACGCCGCCCTTGATGGCTTCCACCGCCTGAGAAACAGAACCATAGGCTGTCATGAGGATCACGATTGTATCCTCGTCGATGCGCTTAAAGTCCTGTACATGGTCCATTCCCACGTCCGTCCCCAGGCGGTTATCCAGCAGCACCGCATCGGGAGAAAACTGCTCGGCAAGGCGCAGGCCCTCGGCGATATTCATGGCACTTTGTGTCTGATAGCCCAGGTCCTGCAGTCCGCTCTCCAGCGTCATGCGGATCAGGGGCTCGTCATCTACAATGAGGACTTTATACTTCATAGTGGATCCCTCCTGTTCCATGGAATGTCAGAATCGCCCGGGTGCCCTGGCCCGGAGCGGTCTCAAATCGCAGGCCGCCGCCGTTTTGTTCCACCAACCGCCGCACAATGGACAAGCCCTGGCCTCCGCCCCCGCCCCGGAGGGCCCGGGTCAGCTTCTCCTCCTCCATACCGGGGCCATTATCTGCCACGGCAATGCGCACCCCGTCCTCTCCGGCAGAGCCGGTGAGAGTGATGCTGCCGCCCCGGGGCAACGCCTTAATGGAGTTATTGATGAGGTTGATCAGGATCTGGCGCATCTCCTGCTCATCTGCCAGCACCCACAGTCCCTCCTCCATACGGATATCCAGGTGCAGGCCTTTATTTTCCGCCACCTTGGAGTAAAGGAGTCCCATTTCCGCACTGAGGGAGCTTACAGAAACTGTGGTCTTCTCACTTTCCCGCTTGCGGGAAAGGTTTACCAGGTTCTCTACCAGCAAATTCACCCGATCCACTTCTTTGAGCATCTCCCGGCAAAGCATCCGGTCCCGCTCATCGTCCAGCTTGCGGTCCACCACCTGAAGCCCTGTCCGGATCCCCGCCAGGGGATTGCGGACCTCGTGGGCAACGTCCGCGGCCAACCGGCCGGTATAAGCAAGCTTCTCATCATGGTTCATTTTTTCTTCCATGTGACGCTGATAGGTCACATCGTCAATGGTATAGAGGGTCCCCCAGTCGCCGTCCTCCCCGTTTCGAAGCTTCCAGGCGCCCAGTTCGTAATTCCGCTTTTTCCCGTCTGCTCCCTGCAGGTCAGCCCGACCGGGAAGCACCTCTTCCTTGCGCACCATTTCCGCAACGATGTCCCGCAGAGTATGCCCCTCTGCATCCTTCTCTCCGGTGCGCTCCAGCATCGTCTCGGCCTGGGCGTTACGGAAGATCAGCGTCCCCTCCCGGTCACAGGCTATAATGCCAATGGGCAGGTTTTCCACGATGCTTTCGTTCAGGGCCTTCAAATACGTCAGCTCATCCGTATAACTTCGAAGTCGCTCCATCATGGCCTGAAAGGCAGAGGCCAGCTGGCCCACCTCATCATGCCGGCGGATATGCTCGCTGGCAAAGTCCTCCTCCGGCACACGGGAGATGCGGGTGCAAAGCTGGCTCAGCTCCCAGATGGGGCCCGAAATATGGTGGGCGATGAGCACGCTGGCCTCCACGATGACCAAGAGCACTGCAACGGCCATCAAAATCACATACCGCTGTTCCTCGATAAATGCATTGGTCAGGTCCTGACGACTGAGGGAACAGAGGATCCGCCAACCCAAATGATTCTCGGAGCTGTCCTGCAGGACGATCTCGTCATCCGAAAGTTCCCGGCGTGCGAAGATCTGCCGACCGTCCGCATCATAGATGAACAGATCCACCCCCTGATAGCTGCGTTCATATTTCCAAAGCAGTTCATCAGACTCTCTCCAGTAGCCGCCGGCATCAATGTCCGCATTGATGTAGCCCACCAGGGCCTTTGCATTGGCTTGCTCTGTTTCCAGTTTGATATTGTACTCCATGCGATAAAAGACCACACAAAGACACATGATTGCCACCAGGGTAATACTGACGAAGGGGAACAGAATCTTATTTTCAATGGTAAAGAAATTCTTCAGTTTCATCCCCGCTCCCCCTTTCTGCGGTCAAGGGCAGAGACCGCTTCCATGGAAGCTGCGGAAATGATCACGCCGAACATGGCCGGATGCGCGCTTAATATTCCGGAATGATACGGCGGATAAAACAGCAGAATGCTGACAACACCCGCAATCAGGCAGGCCCAGATTCCCCGGCGGGTGATGCGCCGTTTCAAAAGGGTCCCGTAAAGGGGCGGAAACAGCAGAATGCTGACAACACCCCAGATATCGCCGCCGTAAGAGAGGGTAAATTCCGGAGGATCCAGCGTCAGCAGCATGGAAAGGGTTCCGCAGGCAAGGATAGACAACCGCCCCAGGTTCACCTGCCGCTTTTCACTAAGCTTCCCCGGCACCACGGCATTGACGATATCATAGGACGCAGAGGAGGCGATGAGCAGGAGCTGGGAGTTGGCAGTGGAAATACAGGCGCCGATGACGGAAAAGAGCAAAAACCCGCTCCAGGGGGAGTAAAGCTCATTATTCATGATGCGCACGAAAATGCTGTCCGTAGACTCTTTCGTGGAAAGCGTGGGTACCAGCACCCGCATTCCAAGACCGATGATGACCAACATGGAGATGATGAATGTCAGGACCACCAGGGAACAGGTAACGGTCCTTCGGGCGGTACGCCCGTCTTTCGCTCCAAGAAGCCGTACGATATACTGGGGATTTGCAGCAAGGCCCAAGCCCCATCCGCAGAACATAGAAATGCTGACCAGGGGTGTATACCGGTCGCTGAAGGGGGTAAAGAGACCCCCGGCGGGAGTGGAGGCGGCCATGCCGCTATGCGCAAAACCGGAAACCCGGGCCGCCTGGCTTATAAGTTCCCCCATCCCTCCCACTCGCGAGAGGATCTCTCCACAGATCGCTCCAAGGCTCACCACCAGAATGATCAGATTGAACACATCTGTCCGCACCACCGTGCGATAGCCTCCCATCGTGGTATAAAGGATAAAAAGGTACACCATCCCCACTGCCACGGGATAAGGAATGTCAAAGACCTCTGAGGCCACTATGCCAAAGCCCTTGTACTGGGAGACCAGATACAGGATGTACACCACCATGAAGGTAATGCCATAGACACACTGAAGCCCCCGGGAATCGTAATGGACCCGAAAGAACTCCGGCACGGTGATCACGCCGCTTGCGTGGATGCGCTTTGCCACCAGAGTCAGGAGAAAGGCCCCCAGAAACCAGGGCAGCACAGAGTAGAGCAGAGCAGAAATACCATCCTCATAAACACTGCCCGTCAGGCTTAAAATCGTGATGGCGGAGACCCATGTGCCGGTAAAAGTGCAAACGCACATGGGAAGACCCACCGAGCGGTCACAGATATAATAGTCCCGCAGGGAGATACCGCCCCGCAGGCTGGATTTCCCGATGATCATCAGTGCAAAGGAGTAGACGCAAAAATAGATCAGATACAGTCCGGTCTTGCTCATAGAAGCTTCCTCTTTTCCATTGGCAGAAGGTCGTTTTTTGTTTTATTATAGTGGAAAGAGGGTCTTTAAGTCAATCGGGAGGGAAAATCGCCTCCGCATTGACATGGTCCCCCTTTCCCGGTAAAATGATGATGTATGTGCCCCGCAAAATCCAACCCTTTTACGAGGTTTTATGAGACGAAAAAGTTCCCCCCAGGGTGCTGAATCCGCGCCCCGCCCCAAGGTCCGCCGGGATATCCGGTGGGATAAGCTGGACAACACCGCCCACCTGTTTCCCGTGATCGCCCGGGAACAGATGAGCAATGTCTACCGCATCAGCGTCACGCTGACAGAGCTGATCGATCCCCTGCTTTTGCAGCAAGCCCTGGATCTGGTGCTGCCCCGCTTTGACGGATTTAACCTTCGGCTGCGCCGTGGCGTCTTCTGGCACTATTTTGAGGAAAACGGCAAACCCGCCCCCCGCGTGCGGGAGGAGGACACCTTCCCCTGCCGCTTTATCCGCGCCAACAAAAACAACAGCTACCTCTTTCGGGTGACCTATTACAAGTACCGCATCAATCTGGAGGTCTTCCATGTGCTGACCGACGGCATGGGCGGACTGAACTTTCTCAAAGAGCTGACCTACCAGTATCTGCGGCTGCTCTACCCCCAGCTGATGGACCGGACCGGCAACCGCCTCAGCGCCTCCACCTCCATGAACCGGGAGGACAGCTTCCTGAAAAACTACAAGCGTCCCTCCCCTGCCAAGTACAAGACCCAGCCTGCCTATCTTCTCAAGGGGGAACGGCTGGGCGAGGGAGAGTTCAGCGTGATCCACGGGTATATGGCCATCCCGGAGCTGAAGGCCGTTTGCAAGGGCTATGGCGCCAGCATCAATGAATACCTGGTCTCCGTCTTCATCTGGAGCGTGTATACCGAGCAGCTCCATTCCGCTCCCTCTTCCCGCCCCATCCGGGTGGCGGTTCCTGTGAATCTCAGACCTTATTTCAACTCCATCACCACCAAGAACTTCTTTGTAATGGTGTCTGCTGAGTTCCATCCCACAAAAGAAACCTACACCTTCCAGGAGATCCTCTCCGCCGTGCAGGAAAGCCTTCGCAGTCAGCTCACCCGGGAACACCTGGAGGAGGTCTTCTCCTACAACGTGGGCAGCCAAAAGTCCCTGCTGCTGCGCCTGGTCCCCCTGCCGCTGAAAAACCTTGCCATGCGTCAGGTCTATACCCGCTCCGCCCTGGCCAACACCTCCACCATCACCAATGTAGGCTCCATTGAAGTAGAGGAGCTGTACCGCCCCTACATCGAGCAGTTCCACGCCTTCCTGGCCATCTCCAAGGGTCAGCACGTCAAGGGCACCGTCTGCTCTTATAACGGCACCCTGGTCTTTTCCTTCAGCAGCGACCTTTCGGACCCCTGTGTCCAGCGGGGCTTTTTCCGTAAGCTGGCATCCGACGGTATCCACATCGAGCTTGAAAGCAATGGGGTGAATCATGGCTAAATGCAACACCTGCGGCCTTGAGGTCCTGGACGAGACCGAGGCCTGCCCCCTCTGCCGCTCCATTTTAGAGCAAACGGAGCCGGTGGAAAATATGTATCCCAACGTCCGTATCCGGATGCGGCGGCTGAAGCTCTTCAGCCGCATCTACCTCTTTGCCGCCATCGTGGCGGAAGCCCTGGTGTTCTGCTGGGACTATTTCACGCCCTCTCCCCTGTGGTGGAGCGCTGTGACGGGAATGGGTCTGCTGTACGCGTATATGGTGCTGCGCTACGCCATTTTGGGCCAGTCCGGCTACCGCAGCAAGGTCATCGTACTGACGGTGCTGGCCATTTTGGTAGCTGTATTCATCGACTTTGTGGGCGGCTACCAGGGCTGGTCCATCGACTATGTGCTGCCCTCCGGCATTTTGCTGGTGGATGTCATCATCCTGGGCTGTATGATCGTAAACCGCCGCAACTGGCAAAGCTACCTCATGTGGCAGCTTTTGATGGTGCTGTGCGGTCTCCTGCCTATGATCCTCTATCTCAAGGGGCTGGAGCATAACGTGTATTTGTCCTTCATGCCCCTGGCGGTCTCCGGCGCCATCTTCCTGGGAACGGTGATCATCGGCGACCGCAGAGCACGGATGGAGCTGATCCGGCGGTTCCACTTTTAACAAAAAGGAGCCCGGACCCTTGGTGAGGGTCCAGGCTCCTTTTCCTTTTACAGAATATCGATCTGGCACATGGCCATGGCGGAGAGGGCATTTTCGTGGCTGGCAGGGGTAACGCCGGCACAGCAGTCCTTCCACACGGCGATGGGAGTCTCCCACAGCCGGGCCTTCAGGCACAGCGCATTGGAGATCACGCAGATATCCGTACAAAGGCCGATGAGCTCGATGGCGTCATAGCCGCCCTGTTCGGCAAAGTCTGCAAGGGCGGCGGAGCCAAAGGTGGGCTTATCAATGACCGCCGCGGTCTTCCCCGCGCCGGCACGCTCCACCTCAGGATGAATGGCCCAGCCCGGCGTTCCCTCCACGCAGTGAACTACAGGAAGCTTCTTGCCTTCAGCGGTAGAAAGATAGCTTTCTTCATGGGTATCCCGGGTGTAGACTACATCGCCCTCAAAGGCGGCGATCTTTTCGATGACAGCGGGAAGGATGGCCTGGGCCTCCGGGGTACCCAAGGCCCCATCAATAAAGTCCTTCTGCATATCCACGACTACCAACAATTTTTTCATGCCGATCCACTCCTTTCCTTTTCGCAGGTATTATACGCAATGCAAAGTCATCTGTCAAGACACTGCATTCTGTCCGAACATGATATAAGCCCCTGACCGGTATGGTCAGGGGCTTATGCTTTCTTATCCTCTTTTGAGTACCGTGGGTTACTTCTTATCCGTTCCCCAGTCCTTCACCTGGTTGGCCATATTGCTGCCCTTGGGGCGGCCCACGCCGCGGACGGCGGCCTCGTCGTACCGGCGCCACTGCTGCCAGTACTGCTGGCCGAAGATGGTAGACTCATCCTCCCACTCGTCCCGCAGCTCAAAGAGCCGCTGGCGCAGCCGGGCAGTGATCTCCTCATAGCCCGCGATATCGTAGAAGTTGTTGCGCTCCCAAGGGTCGTTCTTTAGGTCAAAAAGCTGGGTGAGCTTCAGATCCTCCGTGCGGTACTCCACCAGCTTGTACCGCTCATCCATGACGCCGCGGATGCGGGACTGGAAGGCAAGGTACAGCTCCGGACGGGTCACATAGTCGGGGTCTTCGAACATCTTCGCAAAGCTGATGCCGTCAACCGAGGCAGGGATCTCCATGCCGCAAAGGTCACAGAGGGTGGGGTAAATATCCAGCAGGTACACGAAGTTCTCGTTGATCCGGTCCTTGGGGATCCCGGGACCGCACATCACCAGAGGCACGCCTACGCTGTGCTCATAGATATTCTGCTTGCCCATGAGGCCGTGCTGACCAACAGCCAGGCCGTTATCTCCGGTGAAGACGATGATGGTATCCTCCAGCATCCCCTTCTCCCTGAGAGCGTCCAAAATCTGGCCGATGCGGTAATCCACATGGCTGATCATGGCGTAATAGTCCGCGATGTGCTGGCGGATGGCCTCGGGACGGCGGGGATACTGCTCGGTATTCTCGTCACGGCCCTTGTTGGACCAGCCGCAGTTCACCACCGGCATCTCCTGGAAGTTGGGCGGCAGGGTGATCTTCTCCGGGTCGTACATATTCCGGAACTCCTCGGGCATGGTGCGGGGGTCATGGGGCGCCAGGAAGCTCAGGTACATAAAGAAGGGCTGGTCGCTGTCATAATTTTTGATGTAGTCCACCGCGGAGCCGGAGAAGAGGTCCGTAGAGTGGACGCCGGCGGTAATGCGCTCTGCCAACACCTTGATAGAGTCGCTGCTGGCGGAGAAGTTCGGGGTGAAGTGGATCTGCTTATCGTACTTGCCGTCTTCCTTGAAGTCGTTTACGGGGACGTTCCAGTGGTCCCACATACCGCCAAAGAAAATATTTGCACCGTCGTCAAAACTGCGGCAAAAGCTCTCCACGCCGTTGTGCCACTTGCCGATCTCCATGGCGTGGTAGCCGTTTTGGAGGAAGCACTGGCCCATGGTGACATGGTCGGTGGGAATATTCCGGCCGCTTTCTTCCAGGTGGAAGAGGGTCTTGCCGGAGTTGATCATGGCCCGGGAGGGCATACAAACGGCGGAAGCGGTACCGCCGGGGATGTGGGCACGGGTGAAGGAGGTTCCCTGGTGCACCAGCCAATCCATGTTGGGGGTGCTGATCTCCTCATTGCCCAGGGCATGGATGGTCCCCGCGCGCTGATCGTCCGTCAGCAGGAATAAAACATTGGGTCGTTTCGCCACGTTTTTCTCCTTTCCTATGGACACGCTTATTGCTGTCGATAGAACATATAGTCTTCAAAAAACCGCTCGTTGAAGCTCTGTGTGGGGACGCGGTCTGTCATCCGCAGGGCCTCGATGGCGGCGCCGTAGACCACCGGCATATCCGTGGTCAGGAGCTTGGCCCGCGCAGGCACTCTGGCCCGCAGGGCCTCCACATACTCCGGGTAGGCGGAGAAGAGCCCGCCGCCCAGGACCACGGTGTATTCGTCTTCATAATACTGGGCAGCGGCAGCCACCATCTCTGCCAGGTGGTTCACGCCTTTATCAAAGATCTTTTCGCACTCCGCGTCGCCCATGCGCCGTCCCTCAAAGACGGTGTGGGCCAGGGAGGCGATAAAGGGCCGCCCGCCGGCGTAGATGTCCACAATGGCCTCCTCCACAGGCTTGTGGAGGGCCTTGCACAAAAGCTCGTTCAACACGGTCTTCCCGTCCCGGCCGTCCACAGCTCTGAGCGCCATGTACACAGCCTCACGGCCCAGGTCAAAGCCGCTGCCGCCGGTATCCAGCAGATACCCCCATCCACCGATATGGATGCAGGCGCGGCCTTCCGCCCGGACAAACAGGGACGAGCCGGTACCGGCCACCAGTCCGCAGCCGTCCTGGTGTCCCAGAACGCTGGAGATCACACTGTATGTATCATCCCAGATCTCCAGTTTCTTGACAGACAACTTCTCCCGCAGGGCTTTGTAGAGGGTATTATTGCAGTGGCAGTTTCCGGCAATGCCGCCGAAAACCGCGGCGATCTCTCCCTCCACGCAGCGGCTGACTCGTTCGATGGCTTGAAGCAGCAGTTCTCTTGCCGCCTCTCTCCCGATATCCAGGGCATTGCAGCCTGTGGTGATATCCCGGCAGAGGATGTGACCGGTCTCGTCAAAGAGCACCGTTTCTGTTTTAGTACCTCCGCCGTCAATGGCAATGAAATAATCCAGTAGGGCTCACCTTCTTTCGAACGTTTTCAAACGCTGCCTTACCACCACTTGATCAGATCGGTGACCTCATTGCGCAGCTTGATGAAGTCGGGATCGGAGACCTTTCTGGGCCGGGGCAGATTGTTAGGCAGGGACTGCTTGATCTTGGTGGGCTTATTGGTCAGGACCAAAATACGGTCGGAGAGGTAGACGGCCTCCTCGATGTTGTGGGTGATAAAGATGACGGTGGTGCCGGTCTTCTTCCACAGGTTCAAAAGCTCATCTTCCAGATGGTACTTCAGCTGCAGGTCCAGCTGGCCATAGGGTTCGTCCATCAGCAGCAGCTCCGGCTCCACAGCAAAGGCACGGGCAATAACCACGCGCTGGAGCATACTGGCGGAGAGCTGGCGGGGATAGTAGTTGGCGTACTTGGTAAGGCCCACGATCTCCATCACGTTTGCCACCCGCTCTTTGATGATGGCGGGGTCCACGTGCTTGATGCGAAGGCCGTAGCCAATGTTTTCCTCCACGGTGAGCCACTCCATGGTAGAGTACTCCTGGAAGATATAGGCAATGTTCTGCTTCTTGGGATCGATGGGCTGGCCGCCCAGGGTGATGGTGCCGGCATCGATATCATAGAGCTTGGTGAGGCTGTTGAGGAAGGTGGTCTTGCCGCAGCCGGTGGGGCCGACGATGCACAAAAATTCATGGTCCTTCACATCGAAGGAGATGTCATTGAGCACCAACAGGTCACCGAAGCTCTTCGTCAGGTTCTTGACACTGACCTTGACTTCTTCAGACATAGAGGTTCCTTCCTTTCTCACAGGGTGTTGTCCATTTCCGCGGTGATCTGCTCACGCAGAGCCAGGAAATCGGGAGAGGTATAGTCTCTGGGGCGGGGCAGGTCCACGATATACTCCTTGTGGACGGAGGTGGGGCAGTTATGGAGCAGGATGATACGGTCGGCCAGATAGATGGCCTCCTCGGCATTGTTGGTAACAAAGACCACCGTGCGCCGGTCGGAGTTGCTGATGCGCTCCACTTCCTCCTCCATGAGGTAGCGGGTCTGGGCGTCCAGATGGCCGAAGGGCTCGTCCATGCAAATGAGCTCCGGCTCGTTGGCGTATGCACGGGCAATGCCCACGCGCTGCTGCATACCGCCGGAGAGCTTGACGGGGAAGTGCTTCTCAAAGCCCTTGAGTCCCACCAGATCGATATACTTCTGGGCCCGCTCACGGCGCACCTTTTTGGGGACGCCCTGCATCTTGGGACCAAACTCCACGTTCTGCATGACGGTGTACCACATGAAAAGGTTGGTGGTCTGATAGACCATGCCGCGCTTGGGAGAGGGGCCGGTGACCTTCTCCCCGGAGACGATGATCTCGCCGCCGGTGGGCTTTTCCAGGCCTGCGATCAGGTTCAAAATGGTGGACTTGCCGCACTGGCCGGGTCCAAAGAGCACCACAAACTCGTTTTCATAGACGTTGAAATTCAAATTGTCGACAACCAGGTTGTCGCCTGCCATGGAGTAGAAGGTCTTAGAGACGTTTCTGCACTCGATGACGGTCTTTCGTTCTTTCATCATTTTCCGCGAACCCTCCAACTGCAAAGCACACGCTCTGCCCAGCGCATCAGCACGGCCAGAAGCAAACCAACAATGGCGATGGCGATGATACCCACGAAAATCTGGGTCATGTCGCCGTTTTCCTGTCCTGCGGTGATGGTCCAGCCGATGCCTTCGGTGGAGCTGACCATCTCAGCGGCCAGCACGGCCATCCAGCAGGTGGAAAGACCTACCTGCATACCGGCGAAGATGTAGGGAACGCAGGAGGGGATGACCACGTGGAAGAAGGCCTGGAGCTCGTTGGCACCCAGCATCCGGGCAACACCCAACATATTCTCATCCACCTGCTTGGCGCCGGCGTAGGTATTGACGGTAATGTTCACGAAGCCTGCCATGAAGATAATGTAAATCTTGGCAGTCTCGCCGATGCCAAACCACACGATGGCCAGGGGGATCCAGGCAACGGAGGGGATGGGACGCACCAGCTCAAAAAGGGGCTTGAAGATGGCTTCTACCATCTTGAACCGGCCCATGGCAATGCCCAGGATCACGCCGCAAAGAGCGGAGAGGGTGAAGCCTACCAGCACGCGGCGAAGGCTCACGGCCAGGTGCATCAAAAGGGTATTGGTGCGGCCGATGGGGTTGCTCATGGTATAGATGGCCCGCTCCAGCACCTCCATGGGGGTAGGGAGCAGCAGACCCACGGTGGTATAATTCACGCCCAGGGTCCAGAGGATCAGGACGGCCACAATGCCGATGAGGGAGAAAAAGAGGGAATTTACAAATCCCTTGGTGTTGAATTTTGCCTTCATTCGTCCTTACCTCCCCGCACGAAGCGCTTTTCCACCAGGTTGAAGATGGCTGTGAGAACGATGTTGATCATACCCAGGCACAAAATGCCCACGATGATAAGGTCGGAACGCAGGAGAGAGCGGCCGATGGAAATGAGGTAGCCCAGGCCGCTGGTGGAGGCCAGCAGCTCTGCGGCAACCAGGGCCATCCAGGAAGAGCCCATGGCAACACGCAGTCCCGCAAAGATCATGGGAAGCGCCGAGGGACTGGCCACGGTAAAGAGCATCTGCATATTGGACGCGCCGAAGGTCTGGGAGACCCAGAGATGGATCTGCTTGGTCTGGCGGATGCCGGAATAGGAGTTGGTGATACAGGGGATGACAGTGGAGAAGAAGATCAGCACTGCCTTTGCCTTAATAGAGATGCCGAAAACCACGATCATCACGGGGATGAGGGCGATGGGGGGAATGGGCTTGATGAGGTCAAAGACGGGACGGACGATCTTGTCCACCGTTTTGAACCAGCCCATAGCGATGCCAAGAGGCACACCGATGACGGCACCTAAGAGATAACCGAGCATGGCGACCTGCAAACTGGAGATAAAGTGCTTGGGCAGGGTCGCGCCGTCGGGAGCTTTCGAATGAAGTTTGGTAAGGAAGGTATTAAAGACCTTCACGGGGCTGGGAAGAGAATAAGAGGGGGCCAGTTCAAACACGGCAGTGGCAAGGTACCACACCAGCAGGAACACGCACACGGAGAGCACGGAAATGATCTGGTATTTCCGTTTTTGCTTTTTGGCGGTGTTGATTTTTTCAGTATTCATATGCTCGCCTTTCTGCGGAGAGTGGGCACTCCAATGGAGTGCCCACTCCGTCAAGTTGCTTTTAAACAGGGGCTAAACGGTGGAAATTACTTCAGAGCGTCAGCAAAAACGTCACTGGCAATGTTGGCCTTCACGTTCTCAAGGCCGGTGGAGTCGATGAGCTCGCGGGACTCGAACCAGGAAGCGTAAGAAGTGGCAAACTCGCCCAGAGTGATGCCCTTGGCCTCTTCAGAGCTGATGAAGGGCTTGCCCTGGATGGAGGTGCGTGCCTCGTCGGGAGTCAGGGTCTTACCGCAGTTGGTGTACCAGTTGACAACGGTCTCAACGGCCAGCTCCTCGTCGGCAGCCAGAGCGTCGCATGCCTGATACAGCAGGTCGATGAACTTCACAACATCGTCATAACGGGTCTCATAGGCCTTGGCAGTGCAGACGGTGGACTCAAACAGCTCGCCGCCGATGGACTCCAGGGTGGCAACGATCTCGGTGTTCATCTCGTCCATGTCATAGTAACAGTAGGGCTCGGTGAGAACGGCATAGTCACCCTCGCCGGCAACCCAGGAGGAGTAGACGTTGGCGATCTCCAGGTTCATGATCTCGCACTCGTCGGGGCTCACGCCGATGGACTCCAGCCACAGGTTCAGGGTGTAGTGACCGGTGGTGCCGATGCAGGTCAGCAGGGTCTTGCCGCGGACGCACTCAGCCATCTCCTCGGGAGTCTTGGCCTGAGTCAGGGGATCGCCCTTGCGGGCCACCACGTAGTTGCCGTCGGTGCCGTTGACCTGGTGGGCAACCAGGCGGCAGTCATAGTTGGCCAGAGCGTAGACGAAAGCGCCGCCGGTAACGGCGATATCCCACTCGCCCATAGCCTCGTTGATGGGAGCGCCGCCGTTGAAGACCAGCCACTCGATGTCAAGGCCGGCAGCCTTATCCAGCTCGTTGGCCTGGATGTACTCCACCATAGAGCTGCAGTAGAAGGACTGGACAGCAACGCGCAGGGGCTCAGCGGAGACAGTCTGGGATGCGGCAGCGCTGCCGGAGGGGGCGGGAGCTGCTTCTTCCTTCTTTGCGCCGCAGCCGGTCAGAAGGCTGAGAGACATAACGAACGTTAACAAGAGAGCCAGAGTTTTTTTCATTGTTTCTTCCTACTTTCTTTTTTATTTATTAACCAACGTTACGTTTGGTTAATATACTTTTGCGTCTGATATTTCCGCCCGTCCGCCGACTTTTTGACCAAAGGGGTCACGCCGGCTCCGGATTCTTTTGGATAATTTTATCACCAACTGTTGTCTTTTGTAAAATACTATTATATAATGGAATCTATAGATAAACCGCTATAGTATACCGTTGTATCGTTTACGTACGCAAAAATACCGGGAGGATGTTACTATGACCCTTCGTCACATTGAAATTTTTGCTACTGTCTGCCGGGAGGGCGGGTCCATCACCCGGGCGGCCAACCGCCTGCACATCTCCCAGCCCACCGTCAGCGTGGCCATTCAGGAGATGGAGGCCCACTACGGCAACAAGCTTTTTGACCGTCTTTCCAACCGCCTCTACATCACCCCCTTCGGCAAGAGTATCTATGACCAGGCGCTGCGCCTTTTGAACCTGTATGACGGTATGCTGGGCGCCGAACAGTCTTTGAACGTGATCCGGGTAGGCACCGGCACTGCCATCGGCAAACAGCTGATGCCCGCCATCGTCCGCAGCTTTACCAATCTTCACCCCGACATCCAGTTCCGCATTTTCGTCAGCGAATCCACCCGCTCCTACCACATGGTCATGGAAAATGAACTGGATTTCGTCATCGCCGAAACGGTAGACGATATTCCCGGCCTTTCCCACCGGGTCATTCAGCAGTATCCCATCGTAGGGATCTGTCACAGGGATCATCCTCTGGCCTCCAAAGAGGTGGTCACCGCCCAGGACCTGGCAAAAGAGAACCTCCTCCTGCGAAACAGCGGTTCCTCCACCCGCTACACCGTAGATACCTACTTTTCCCAGCACAGTCTGAACGTCACGCCCATGTGGGAGAGCTACTCTGTCCAGACCCTGCTCAACGCTGCCAAGGAGGGCATCGGCGTCACCTTCCTCTCTCTGGACCATATTCTGGTCAATCCCTGTCCGGAGCTGGTGGTCCTGAACATTCCGGACCTTCACGGAATGCGCTATGTCAACCTCTGCTTCCACAAGGACAAGTTTTTCACCCCACCCATGGAAGAATTTCTGGAGCACTTCGAGCGCTGCACCCGGCAAATGATGGATGAGGGCCGCGCCCTCTATACCAAGGTCAACCCTGACCTCCCCCCGTCCATTTTCACTTAAAACAGAAAAAAGAACGGCTTCCCTCTCGGAAAGCCGTTCTTTTATTATCTTCTCCGGTAACACAGCAGGAAAATCTCCTGCAAACGGGGGA
>JAFOCY010000157.1 GCA_017380995.1 Oscillibacter sp.
CTGGTTCATATGGTATTCTTCGCTGCCGGTGCCGGTCACATATTGGTTCCAGTCCTGGGTGGACGGACTTAAAAAGATGATAGGCATACAGATTCCCCCTTTGTATTCAGACTATGGAAATCCGGGGAAAAGTGTGTTACACTATTTTAGTTAAGAATGTGTATCAGGAGGAAGCCTATGAAAGCAGAGCGCAGTTATCCCCGCTTTACCGTTACCAATAAGGCCGCTGCCGCCATCCACCGGGGACATCCCTGGGTCTATGACGCGGAGGTGGTCAGCATCGAGGGCGAGACTGAGAACGGTCAGCTTGTGGATGTTCTGGGGAAGAAGGGCCAGTATCTTGGCACCGGTTTTTTGTCGGAGCAGTCCAAGATCCGCGTCCGTCTCATTTCCCGCAATGCCAACGACCGTTTTGACGAAGCTTTCTGGGAGCGTAAGCTCCGCTGGGCCTGGGAGTACCGCAAGACCGTCATGGACGAGGCGGACCTGGACTGCTGCCGTGTGATCTTCGGCGAAGCGGACGCGTTCCCCGGCCTGACGGTGGATAAATTTCATGACCTTCTCAGCGTGCAGGTCCTCTCCATCGGCATGGAGGGGATCAAGGAAATGCTGATCCCCAAGCTTGTCAGCATCCTCCGGGAAGACGGCCAGACCATCCGCGGCGTCTATGAGCGCAACGATGTAGCCCTGCGGGAAAAGGAGGGCATGCAGCAGTATAAGGCCTGGTTCTCCCTGCCTGGGGAGGAAGTCCCCGATTCTCCCATCACGGAGATCACGGAAAACGGCGTCAAGTATCTGGTGGACGTGGAAAACGGCCAGAAAACCGGTTTTTTCCTGGATCAGAAGTATAACCGCCGGGCTGTGAGCCGCCTTGCAAAGGGGAAAACGGTGCTGGACTGCTTTACCCATACCGGCTCCTTTGCCCTCAATGCCGCCATGGGCGGGGCAAAGCACGTGACGGCGGTGGATGTTTCGGAGTCCGCCGTGGAGATGGCCCGGGCGAATGTGGTGCGCAACGGCTTGGAGGACGTGATGGAGTGTGTGGCCGCCAACGTCTTTGATCTCCTGCCCCAGCTTGAAAAGGAGCCGAAGAAATACGACTTCATCATCCTGGACCCGCCGGCCTTTACCAAGTCCCGCAAAACGGTGGCCAACGCCATCACCGGCTATAAGGAGATCAATTACCGGGCCATGCGCCTGCTGCCCCGGGGCGGTTATCTTGCCACCTGCTCCTGCTCCCATTTTGCAACGGAGGAGAAGTTCCTGGCCATGCTCCATGACGCCGCCAAGGACGCGGGGGTCCAGCTGCGGCAGATCGAGGCCCGCCAGCAAAGCTGTGACCATCCCATCCTCTGGGGTGTGGAGGAGACCAACTATCTGAAGTTCTACCTGTTCCAGGTGGTGTAATGGCCCAGCGCGTCGATGTCGCGGGTGGTCTTCAGCACCCAGGCGGAGACGTAAGCGTCTAACGTGAAGGGAAACAGGCAGGCATAGGAAAACCAAGGCTCGATCGAGGCGGCAAAGGCTGCCACAAACGGCTCCACCCACCATACCGCCGCTGCGGTAAGAAGGCCCCAGATGAGGAAAAAGGGCAGGCATACCCGGCCATGCATGTTTCCCGGCTGGCAGCTGTAATCCCAGAACTGCACCCCTAAAAAACGCTGGTAGGTCCAGTGAACGGCATATTCCACCGTCGTTGCCGCAAAGCCGCCCCAAAGGGGCAGCCAGAAGCTGCGCAGGATCCTCTCCGGGGCCGCCAGCACCGCCAGCATCCCAAGGCCGTACACCGGGCAAAGGGGAAGCACCAGAAAGCACCGCCGAACCTGGTGGGGGGAGTGGGTAAAAAAAGCGAAGGCCTTTTCCAGAAGATACCCCAGGAAGCTGTAGAGCCAAAAGTGCCAAAGATAAAAAGACAATTCTCTCACCTCCCGTGGAGTTTGCCCTGGAGGGAAGAGAATATGCGGACGTGCTGTCCGGGAAGAAAGGAGTCGCATATGGACGAACGCTGGGAAGCCCTGAGGCAAAGCTGCCTCGCCTGCACCGGCTGCGCCCTGGCCCAGACCCGCACCAACGTGGTCTTTGGAGACGGGGCGACGGACGCGGAGATCCTGCTCATCGGAGAGGGGCCGGGCCAGAGCGAGGACGAGCAGGGCGTGCCCTTTGTGGGCCGGGCCGGGCAGCTGCTGGACGATATGCTGGAGATCATCGGATTGGACCGCAGCAAGGTCTATATCGCAAACATCGTCAAGTGCCGTCCGCCCCAGAACCGGGACCCCCTGGCTGTAGAGCAGGAGGCCTGCATCGGCTACCTGCGCCGCCAGACGGCCCTTTTAAAGCCCAAGATCATCGTGTGTCTGGGCCGCATCGCCGCCAAGGCCATCATCCGGGAGGATTTCAAGATCACCACGGAGCATGGCCAGTGGTTTACCCGGGGCGGCGTACAGATGACCGCCATCTACCATCCCGCCGCCTTGCTGCGGGATGAGAGCAAGCGTCCGGAGACCTTTGTGGACCTCAAAAGCATCCAGGCCAAGGTCCGGGAGCTTTGCACCCACACGAATCTTTAAAGAAAACGGAGGAGAATATGTTCACCGGATTTTCCGACGCCACGGTGGATTTCCTCTGGGGCATCCGCTTCAACAACGAAAAGCCCTGGTTCGAAGCCCACAAGGATATTTATTTAAACGAAGTGTACCAGCCCCTGAGGGAGATCGGCGCTGAACTTTATGATTTTATTTCCGAACAGCGCCCGGACTACGGTCTGGTCCTCCGGGTGGCCCGCATTTACCGGGACGCCCGCCGGCTCCACGGCCGTGGGCCCTACAAGGATAACCTATGGCTGTCCATTGAGCGGCCTGCCGAGCTTTGGACGGCCAATACCTGTTTCTGGTTTGGCATCCACCCGGAATACTGGTCCTACGGCATGGGCTACTGGATGCCAAAGCCCGAGACCATGGCCAAGCTCCGCCGCCGCATCGACGCGGATCCCAAGACCATGGAGGACTTGATGCGAAAGCTGAACGGTCAGGAAGAATTCATCCTGGAGACAGAGCAGTACAAGCGCCCCCGCTCCGCTGCCCCCAGCGAGCTGGTGGCTCCCTGGTATCAGGCCAAGAACTTCTCCATCGGCCACCAGGAGCCCTGGACGGAGGAACTCTACAGCCACGACATTGTGGAGCGGATGAAACAGGGCTTTGCATTCCTGCTTCCTTATTATGATTATTTTGTGAGTCTGGAAGGGGAAGAGGTCCCCTGACCGCTCATTAAGACGCAAAAATCCCCCGGGTTTTGAAAACCTGGGGGATTTTTTGGATCATTCCATAGAAATTAAGGGTGTAAACAAATAAACACGTTGCATTGCAATGGATTGAGCCTGTTTTTGGACTCCGCACACACGGATATTTGATGACTTTTTTAGCCGTTAGAAGCCTCGATGGGGCAAGTGATGGCAAGCTCTCGTGGTACAGATGGAGAAGCCTACGTTCATGTAGCGAATCAAACAGAGCATCGACGACCTGGTGGAAGCCTTGAGGGGTAACGGCGATGCCGTAGCTGAGCGCAAGCGGCTGAAGGCACTTCAAGAGCGCGTGGTGAAGGAACTGAAAGCGAGCACTGAGAACGCGGAGAGCGGTGCAAAATTCAGCTTGTCCTCTGATACCGCCGGTGCTACAATGAAAGAAACCACACAGGATGGTACAGGTTATGGAGCAGACGAAGCAAGAGCAGAAACCGAAGAAGATTTCATTCGAAGACGCCATGAAGCTGCACGGGAAGTCCGCACGGGAGCTGGATTTGTATTCGGATACAGACGACCCGTTCTTCTGCGATTTGTCAGCGGAAGTGCTACAGAAGCTCAGAGAGCACTAAGTGAGCTTGGCGTCCCCGGCGAAGTGGTCGAGGGTGACATTGAATGGAACCCCACCGGAGTTGAAAAGCGAAGCCTACAGCCAGAGATACATTTATATCCCTGACTTTTCCACAAACGTGCGTATTCCTCAGCCCGGAGCCGTCCATGGTGTGCAGGGCAACAGGGCTAGCTCTGGCTCCATGAACACTGCCGAAGTGACTTATGCGCTCCCGCAGGTGCTCCAAAACTCGGTCGCGGTTAATGAACAGAATCCCCGAGCTGAAAGCGACGGTGCGTACAGCTATGTGTTGTTCGGATACGCACGCCGAGAAGACGGTAAGGAATATCTGGTTAAGAGCACCGTGAACCACTTCACAGATAATAAATCTGTTGTCGAGGACGCCGAGGTGTA
>JAFOCY010000158.1 GCA_017380995.1 Oscillibacter sp.
AGGGAAGGCCGCGGACCTCTTCATGGTCGATGTTGAGAAGATGGAATATACCGGCGCCCTTCATGATCCCAAGAACTTCCTTGCCCGCGTGGGTGCTACCGGTCCTGTTGCCCTTACCATGATCAACGGAAAAGTAGTCTGGAAGGACGGGGAGTTCCCCGGTATTGACGAAGCAAAGCTTGCCGCAGAAGGCGAAGCCGTTTGCACTAAAGTCATCCGAAACGCAAGCGATGCCTATAAACCCTTTACTTTTTGATCAAATATAAAAATGTCCGGTCAAGC
The DNA here is from genome assembly GCA_017380995.1 of Oscillibacter sp. Classification (GTDB taxonomy): domain Bacteria; phylum Bacillota; class Clostridia; order Oscillospirales; family Oscillospiraceae; genus Oscillibacter. The sequence goes on from JAFOCY010000158.1 coordinate 283, forward strand.
TTGACCGGACATTTTTTATTCGTTTCTATTACATCAACATCACAGTGAAATAAGTGGCATAGCTTGCCAGCATGGCAATACCGCTCTTACGGGCCAGGCTGTAGTGGTGCAGGCAGCAGATCAGCAGCAGCATCGCGGCAGCAATGGCGATGACACCATCGGTAAGGAAAGCGGAAGCAAAGGGAATAGGAGTTACCAGGGCGGAGGTTCCTACCACGAAGAGAATGTTGAAGATATTGCTTCCTACGATGTTGCCAATGGCGATATCGGCGTTGCCCTTCTTGGCGGCGGTAACAGAAGTGAACAACTCGGGGAGGGAAGTGCCAAGGGCCACAATGGTCAGGCCGATCAGACGCTCACTCATACCCATGATGTGGGCGATGGAGGTGGCGGCATCAACAGCCACATCACTGCCCAGAACAATGAGAGCCAGGCCAATGATGGTCCAAAGAACAGACTTCCAAAGAGGGCGCTCGGTGTTAATAGAGGTTTCTTCCTCGGCATCATTGTTCTTGGTCATGCGGAACAGATAGCCCAAATATACCAGGAAAGCTCCCCACAGGATCACGCCATCCATAAAGGTAACGCTGCCATCCATACCCAGGACCAGCAGCAAAACGCTGATGAGGATCATAAAGGGGATCTCGCGGAAGACGGTGGATTTACCAACGTGGATACAGGTGAGGAAGGCAGCCAGGCCCAAGATGATAAGGATATTCATAATGTTACTGCCAAGAATATTGCCGATGGTGATATCGGCGCTGCCGCGGCTGGCGGCAGTGATACTAACAGCGGCCTCAGGAGCGCTGGTGCCCATGGCCACGATGGTCAGGCCAATAACCAGCTGGGGGATACCCAGGCGGGCGGCAATGCTGGAAGAGCCATCCACGAACCAGTCAGCACCTTTTACCAAAAGGGCAAAGCCTACAACAAGAAGAGCAAGATTGATGATCATTTCCATTTGTAAATTCCTCCAGATTTTATTGGCAAAAGGCGCAAAAAAAGACGAGTCCCTTGCCGTACATCATACAGCAAAGTCTCGTCGCTTCCTTACAAGGCCGGATCTTTTCAGATCGTACTGACGACCAGGTAAACACAGAAATTTCCGTGTGGACTACTCCCTTTAGCAAAGTTATGTTATAAGATACAGAACAAAATTGCAAGTGGAAGATGTGCCAAAAGCGGTATTTTTCTCCATTGTTAAATTGACGTTTTTGTAAAAGGTAGCACCCTTTGTTTGCCAGAGGGTGCTGTCTTTACGCTTATTCTGCAAATTTTACCTTGTCCCGGTCGATTTTCTTCTGGTAACGGTCCTGCTCAGAGAATACGCATCCGCAGTATTTTTGCATATAAAAACCAAGTTCCCGGGCTTGGCGGTTGCCATCACGGAAATGGGGGCGGAAGTCACGATATAAAAACTCTACGCCATATTCTTTGGCAAAACGTTCTGCTGCACGAACAATTCCCTCATGATCCTGATAGAGGCTGGCCAACAGGGTGGAGGTGAAGTGTGTAAAGCCGTGCTCAGCGGCATAACGGGCGGTGCCTTCAATGCGGTGCTCATAACAATACCGACAGCGGTGGTCGATATCTTCCGCTACATTTTTTACAAACTCCCTCAGTCCGTAATCCTCCTGTACCCGCACTTCCATTTGAATGGTGGGGGCGTAGGTCAAAAGACAATCCCGCCGGGCTTCATATTCCTTCCAGGGATGAACGTTGGGATTATACCAAAAGGCCACCGGCTCGATACCTTCAGCCCGCAGGGGTTCAATGCAGCTAAGAGAGCAGGGAGCACAGCAGCAGTGCATCAATACAGTATCCATATAGCTTCCTCGATTCTGAATTGGATGAGTTGAGTATAACATAGATACGGGAAAAGTCCATACTTGGATAAAACTTCAAAATATTTAATTTTAACGGTTTCTTTGCGGAAAGTTCATATTTATTTATTTGAAGAAACGTTGAAATGGGAGTATAGTCTCTCCATAATGCTTTTATCCAACTGATTTTGAGGCTGTCTGACGGAGTTCGGCAGCATGGTTTCCGAGGAGGGAAAATACCTTGAAAGTGGGTCTTGACGTAGGTTCTACCACCATAAAGTGCGTCGTGGTGGACGGCGGCAACATTATTTATTCTACATATGAGCGCCATTTCAGTCATATCCTGGAGAAGTCTGAGGAACTGCTGCGCCGGGTAGCCAAGGAGTATGTTCCCGGCGGCAAGGCTGAGCTGGCTATTTCCGGCTCTGCAGGCATGGGTATGGCAGACAGCGCAGGAATTCCCTTCGTGCAGGAGGTCTTTGCCACCCGCGTTGCGGCGAACCGTTTGGCTCCGGGCACGGATGTTATCATTGAACTTGGCGGTGAAGATGCCAAGATCCTGTTTTTGACCAATGGCATGGAGGTCCGAATGAACGGCTCCTGTGCCGGCGGTACCGGCGCTTTTATTGACCAGATGGCAACGCTGCTGAAAATGAGCGCTGATGAAATGGACAAGGCTGCCCAACAAGCGGAAAAGACCTATACCATCGCATCCCGCTGCGGTGTTTTTGCAAAGAGCGATGTTCAGCCCCTGATCAACCAGGGCGGCAAGGCTGCAGATATCGCAGCCAGTATCTATCAGGCAGTTGTGAACCAGACCATTGCGGGCTTGGCCCAAGGCCGGCCGATTAAGGGGCATATTCTGTATCTGGGTGGTCCCCTGACCTTCTCCAAATGTCTGCGGGAGAGCTTTGACGTGACGTTGGGCGTTCAGGGTATTTGTCCGGAGAACAGTCTTTTGTTTGTAGCCTTGGGCGCTGCTTTCTATGCTGACCAGGAGTTTGACCTGGAGGATGTTGCCAACTGCCTGAAGCAGCGTGGTGCTGCAGAGACCTACCGCTCTCAGCCGCCGCTTTTTAAAAATGAGGGGGAGTACGAGGAATTTCGTGCCCGCCATGCCAAAGCTTCTGTTCCCCGGGTGCCTTTTGGCGCAGATTATGCCGCACCGGTACATATCGGCATTGATTCCGGCTCGACTACAGTGAAGATGGTGGTCATTGACGAGGAGGAGCGAATCCTCTTTACTGACTACCGCCCCAACCTGGGCAATCCTGTACCCTTGATTCGGGAAGTCCTGCAAAAGCTCTATGAGGAGCATCCGGCTCTCCATGTTGCCTCCGTTACCACTACCGGCTATGGTGAAGATCTGGCTCAGAATGCTTTCCACGCGGACTACGGTGTGGTGGAGACTGTGGCACACTTTACCGCTGCCCGTCATTTCCTGCCCAATGTGGATTTCATTATTGACATCGGCGGCCAGGATATGAAGTGCTTCAAGATCGAAAATGGTGCCATCAGCAACATTTTCCTCAATGAGGCCTGTTCTTCCGGCTGCGGCAGTTTCCTTCAGACCTTTGCCCAGGCGATGGGACGGGATGTGAAGGAATTTGCAAAGCTGGGCCTTTTTGCCGACCGTCCGGTGGATCTTGGAAGCCGCTGCACAGTCTTTATGAACTCCAGTGTCAAGCAGGCCCAGAAAGACGGCGCTACCATCGAAAATATTTCCGCAGGACTTTCCATCAGCGTGGTGAAAAATGCCATCTACAAAGTCATCCGAGCTTCCTCTCCTGAGGAACTGGGCCGCAACATCGTGGTCCAAGGCGGTACTTTTTATAATGAAGCCGTTCTCCGTGCCTTCGAAAAGGAGATGGGAGTAGAGGTAATCCGTCCTGATATCGCAGGCCTGATGGGTGCGTACGGCGCTGCCCTTTATGGTAAGGGCAAAAGCTTGAATGGGGCAGTCAGCAGCCTCATTGACCGCAAAGCGCTGGATGAGTTTCGCCAGGAGACCCGCAGTGAGATCTGCGGACGCTGCGGCAACAACTGCCAGCTTACGATCAATACCTTCGCCGATGGCGGTACCTTCATCAGCGGCAACCGCTGTGACCGCCCCATCACCGGTAAGGCTGATACCGGTGAGCGAAATCTTTACGAATATAAGCGTAAGCTGCTCCTGGGTTATAAAACAGTTCCGGGCAAGCGGGGTAAGATCGGGCTGCCTCTGTGTCTGAATATGTGGGAGCTGCTGCCCTTCTGGCATACCTTTTTCACAAAGCTGGGTTTTGCTGTGTATCACAGCCCTCTTTCCAGCCGGGATCTCTATCTTAAGGGGCAGGGCACGATCCCCAGTGACACCGCCTGCTTTCCGGCAAAGCTGGCCCACGGACACATCAACTTTCTTTCCGGGCTTGGACTGGATGCTATTTTCTATCCCTGCATGACCTACAACTTGGACGAGGGCCTGGGTGACAACCATTATAATTGTCCGGTGGTAGCCTATTACCCGGAAGTGATTGCCGGTAACTGCCCGGAGATCAAGTCTACCAAATTTATTTATGATTATGTGGGTCCTCACCGTCCCAAGGATTTTACTCGGAAAATGTACGAGATCCTGAACCGGGAGTTCCGCGGGATCACTCGCGCAGAAGTGCGAGAGGCCTCCGATGCCGCTTATGCGGAATATGCCAACCACATGTCTCTTGTTCGCAGGGAAGGAGAGCGTATTATCGAGCAGGCCCGGGCGGAGGGACGCCGCATCATTGTTCTGGCGGGTCGCCCTTACCATGTGGATCCCGAGGTGAGTCACGGCATCGATACCCTCATTACCCGCTTTGGGGCGGCTGTCGTAACGGAGGACTCCATCTCCAACCGGGTGGAGAAGTTCCCCACCACGGTTTTAAACCAGTGGACGTATCACTCCCGCCTGTACGCCGCGGCCAAATACTGCTGCACGCAAAAGGATATGGACCTTGTGCATCTGGTTTCCTTCGGCTGCGGTGTGGATGCCATCACCACCGATGAGACTCAGTCCATCCTCAGCGCCGGCGGCAAGCTTTATACCCAGCTGAAAATTGATGAGATCACCAACCTCGGCGCAGTGCGGATCCGCCTTCGGAGTCTGTTTGCCGCCTTGGACGAGGAAAAAGAAAGCGTGTGTCCATGCAAGAAGTGATGAATTATCCCCGCTTTACGCCTGAAATGAAAAAGACCCATAAGATCCTGATCCCAAACATGGCGCCTGTCCAGTTTCGCATCCTGGCCGCCGCCATGGAGCGGGAGGGCTACAGCTGTGAATTGCTGGAAAACTGCGGAAGCCAGGTGTGTGAATTGGGTCTTAAATATGTCCACAATGATACCTGCTATCCGGCTTTGCTGGTCATTGGCCAGTTCCTGGACGCGTTGGATTCCGGCAAGTACGATCTGGACCATACTGCACTGATTATTACACAGACCGGCGGAGGCTGCCGTGCCTCCAACTACATCCACCTGCTGCGCAAGGCCCTGGTGAAGGCCGGATACGGCCAGGTTCCTGTGGTGAGTCTGAATTTTTCGGGTTTGGAGAAGGATTCCGGTTTTCCTATGACGGTGCCCTTTATGCGTAAGCTTCTTTCTTATATCTATTATGGTGATCTTCTGGTAGCGCTGAAAGCCCAGACAGAACCTTACGAAGTAGAGAAAGGCTCCGCTGCAGCTATGCAGGAAAAGTGGTTGGAGACGCTTTGCGGGTTTGTCAGAGAGGAGCGGAGCTACACCGAAAGGGAAATGAAGCAGCTCATGGGGGAGATGGCAAAGGAGTTTGCCGCGATTACCACCAAGCGTGTGCCTAAGGTAAAGGTTGGTGTGGTGGGTGAGATCTATGTAAAGTATTCCCCCCTTGGAAACAACGACCTGGAAAAGTTTTTGGCATCTCAGGACTGTGAGGTAAATTTGCCCGGTTTGATGGGGTTTGCCCAGTACAGTATTTACAATATGTCTGAGACTGCCAGACTCTACGGCGGAAAGCTGCTGGAAAAGATCGGACCTGATTTGGTCCTGAGCTATATCGAGCGGATGGAGCGCATCTTGATCTCTGTACTGGAAGAGAACGGATTCCATGCACCGTTGCCCTTCAAAGAATTGGTGAAGCTGGCTGACGGCATCATTTCCACCGGCGACAAGATGGGCGAGGGCTGGCTCCTTACCGCCGAGATGGTGGAGCTGATCCGCGCGGGCTATGAAAATATCGTCTGCGCACAGCCTTTTGGATGCCTGCCGAACCACATCTGCGG
>JAFOCY010000159.1 GCA_017380995.1 Oscillibacter sp.
GCCCAGACCGGCAGTGGGGACGACGAATACGATATCAAACTGGAACTTTGACATAGAAAGGGAGAAACGACATGGCAAACGAAATGAAATTTGAGCAGGAACTGGCTGCCGCGGCAGCAGAGGAGATCACTCTGACCCTGGGTGACGTTCCCGCCACCCCCGCCACCCCCAAGATCGAAGAGCCCAAGCCGGAGCCCGAGCCCGTGGTGCTGGATGACAGCATGCTCTCCGAGGCGGAGAAGAAGGCTGTGGAGGACTTTGCCAAGAAGATCGACATTATGGATTCCTCCCTGGTCCTCCAGTACGGCGCCGCCGCCCAGAAGAACGTGGCGGGCTTTAGCGAAAACGCCCTGGCCAGCGTCCGTACCAAGGACCTGGGCGAGGTGGGCCAGTCTTTGAGCAAGCTGGTGGCGGAGCTGAAGGAATTCGGCGAGGAAGAGGAGAAGAAGGGCCTCTTCGGCTTCCTGAAGAAGACGGAGAACAAGCTGGAGACCATGAAGGCCCAGTATTCCAAGGTGGAGACCAATGTGGACAAGATCGTCCGGGAGCTGGAAAACCACCAGGTAGTCCTTTTGAAGGACGTTGCCATGCTGGACCAGATGTACGAGCTGAACCTGAAGTACTACAAGGAGCTGACCATGTACATCCTGGCAGGCAAGAAGAAGCTGGCCGATGTACGCGCCAATGACCTTCCCAAGCTGAAGGCCAAGGCGGAAGCTTCCGGCGCCCAGGAGGACGCCCAGGCCTATAACGACATGGTGCAGATGTGCGAGCGCTTTGAAAAGAAGCTCCACGACCTGGAGCTCACCCGCATGATCTCCATTCAGATGGGCCCCCAGACCCGGCTGCTGCAGAATAACGATACCCTGATGGTGGAAAAGATCCAGTCCTCCATCGTCAACACCATCCCCCTCTGGAAGAGCCAGATGGTCCTGGCCCTGGGTCTGGAGCACAGCCGCCAGGCGACCGCCGCCCAGTCCGCCGTTACCGACATGACCAATCAGCTCCTCAAGAAGAACGCGGATATGCTGAAGATGGGCACCATCGAGACTGCCCGTGAGGCAGAAAAGAGCGTTGTGTCCATCGAGACACTGCAGCACACCAACGAGCAGCTCATCTCCACCCTGGATGAAGTGCTGACCATCCAGCGGGAGGGCGCCGAAAAGCGTCGGGCCGCGGAGGCGGAGCTTGGCAAGATCGAGGGCGAGCTGAAAAAGAAGCTGATGGAGCTTCATTAAAGAGGGAACGGTGTCCCTTTTGATCGAAACCCCTCCAAGGAAGGGAGAAACGTAATGAAAATTTTCCAAAAGCGCTCCGTTGCCGCTATCGTGATGGTGGCCTGTATCGTCCTGGGTGTGGTTTTGGGCCAGGCCCGCAAGCCCGCGGGGGTGGGGGAGCCTGCCGCCACCACCCTCTCCGGCACGTATCACTATGTGCTGGACAGCCAGGGCGTGATCTCTGACAAGACCGCGGCGTATATCGACGCCATGAATGACTCCCTCTTCGCCCAGACCGGTGCCCAGATCGTGGTGCAGGTGGTGGAGACCACGGGGGACCAGGACATCGCCGCCTATACGGAGCAGACATTCACCAACCTGGGCGTTGGCTCCGCGGAGCGGGACAACGGCATTTTGTTGGTGCTGGCCCTGAAGAATTATTATAACGGCGCCCCCGTGGGCGACTACTATATGGGCTGGGGCAGCGGCTTTTCCGCCGCAGAGCAGGAGGACCTCTACGGCCTGCTCCTGAACTATATGGAGGCGGATTTTGCCGCCGGAGACTATGACGATGCCGTGCGCGGCACCTTTGACGCCATGGTGGAGTACCTGGCCTGGGGTTACGGCGTGACCGTGGAGGAAAACTACATTCCTCCTGTGGGTATGGATTACACCGCCAAGAGCGGTGATTACCGCAGCGTATCCACCGGATATGTGGAAACGGCCCTTTCGGGCGTGGTGGGCGCGGCGGTGACGCTGCTGGTGATCCTGCTGTTTCTCTGGGTCATTGCGGATTATTTCCGCTACAGCCGCTACCGCCGGCGGTATCTGCGCCCCGGTATGGGCGTACCTCCGGTGGTCTACTATCCCGTGTTCTGGGGCCGGCGGTACCGGCCCTATGGGGGCTACCGGCCTCCCCGGCCCCCCAGAGGCCCCCGTCCTCCGATGGGTGGTCCCCGTCCTCCCATGGGTGGAGGTCCCCGTCCGCCGATGGGCGGTTCCCGGCCTTCCAGCCGTCCGGGCGGCTTCGGCGGCGCAGGCCGCGGCGGCTTTGGCGGTGGAAGCTTTGGCGGCGGCGCGGGCCGTGGTGGCTTTGGCGGCGGCTCCTTTGGGGGCGGTGCGGGCCGAGGCGGCTTTGGCGGCGGCTCCTTCGGGGGCGGAGGTGGCCGCGGAGGCTTTGGCGGCGGTGGCCGCAGATAATGGCATGAAAAAAGGACCTGTCCGGGTGGACAGGTCCTTTTGATTAAACAGAGAGGGAATCCGCCAGCACCAGGCCGGGGTTGTGCTTGGTGAGGAAGCCCACGGACCACTCGCCGTCCAGGGCGATGAGCAGGCGGCCCCGGAAGTCCTCCAGCAGGGCGGCGCCGGTACAAAGCACCAGTTCGTCGGGATGGCAGGGGCACTCCTCGATCAGGCGCAGGTGGTCGTAGGGCAGGCCCGTCATATAC
>JAFOCY010000160.1 GCA_017380995.1 Oscillibacter sp.
CATGCGTACCGGATATTTTTTACAGCTTTTTCATATGCGCGCCGGCAGATTTGAGCATCAGCTTTTTGGTGGCTCCGGAGTCAAATGCAACCTCCACCAAAGCATCGCCGCCCATGGGGCGAACAGACTGGACAGTACCCTGACCAAAGGCCGTATGGGAAATTACATCACCCTTGCTCAGCTGCAGAAGACCTGCTGCGGGAGTTCCGCTTCCCCGTGCGGAAGCAGCCAGAGGCTTTTGAGCAGGCTTAGCCCGTTCCGTATAACTGCTGACACCGGCTCTGCCCGCAGAACGGGAGGAACCGTAGCCGCTATAACCGCTGCCAAATCCACCATAAGAGCCAAAGGAACCGCCATCGCTCCAGCGGTCTCCCCCAAACGTGTCGTCCTCCCCCCTTCCGGCAAAACGGGGCTGGGGCTTGCTCTCCCAGCGCATATTGTCCTCAGGGATCTCCTCCAGGAACCGGGAAGGAGGATTGGGCGTCGTACGGCCATAGAGCATACGCTGCTTGGCGTTGGTCATGGTCAGCTTTTCCTTGGCGCGGGTCATGGCAACGTAGCACAGCCGCCGCTCCTCTTCCAGTTCCTCCTCGTCATACTGAGCGGAGGAACCGGGGAAAATTCCCTCTTCCAATCCAACCACGTATACCACAGGAAACTCCAGGCCCTTGGCGGAGTGGATGGTCATCATCGTTACGCAGTTGTCGTCGGTCTCCATGCTGTCAAGATCAGTATAGAGGGCGATCTCGTTGAGGAATCCGGAAAGGGTAGCATCTTCGGGATCCTGTTCCAGGAAGCCCATGATATTGGACTTCAGTTCTTGCACGTTCTCGATACGTCCCCTGCTCTCCATATCATTCTTCTCTTCCAGGGCGCGGATATAGCCGGTTTGGTCACAGACAGCATCGTAGAACTCAGGAAGGGCCAGAGAACCGCCGGCACGGCGGAGGTTATCGATCAGATCTGCAAACTTCAAAAGCTTGGCAGAGGCACTTTTCAGCTCCGGGAAGAGGTCCGCATTGCGGATGATCTCATAGAGGGATGCCCCCTGCTCTGCGGCGATGGTGGCCACCTTATCCAATGTAGTAGCACCGATACCACGGGCGGGAACATTGATGATGCGGCGCAGGCGCAGGTCGTCCAGAGGGTTATTGAGGACGCAGAGGTAGGAAAGCATGTCCTTCACTTCTGCACGGTCGAAAAACTTCATGCCGCCTACAATCTTATAAGGAACGGCGTTACGCTTGAGTGCATATTCCAACGCATTGGACTGGGCGTTCATGCGGTACAAAATAGCCGTATCCCGGAAATGTCTGCCCCGATTCACGCCCATGAGGAGGTCGCCTACCACATAGTTCGCCTCGTCACTTTCGTTAAATGTGGTTTTAACCGTCACTACCTCGCCGCAGCCGTTGTCCGTCCAGAGCGTCTTACCCTTGCGCCCGGTATTGTTTTTGATCACGGCGTTGGCTGCATCCAGAATATTCTGCGTAGAACGGTAATTCTGCTCCAAACGGATGGTACGGGCATTGCGGTATTGCTTCTCAAAATTCAGGATATTTTCGATGTTGGCCCCGCGGAATCGGTAAATAGATTGGTCATCATCGCCCACTACGCAAAGGTTCTTTCGCCCGCCCGCTAAGAGACTGGTCAGAAGATATTGGAGATGGTTGGTGTCCTGGTACTCGTCCACCAGCACATAGCGAAATTTATTCTGATAGTAGCTCAATACATCGGCGTCCTGTTGAAGGAGCTGGACTGTGTAATAAATGATATCATCGAAGTCCAGAGCATTGGCGCCACGAAGCTTTTTGGCGTACTTATCGTAGATCTTGGCAATGCGGCTGAGCTTCCAGTCATTTTCGTTCTGGTGGTTTTTCGAGAAAACCTCAGGGCTTTCGTAGCGGTCCTTAGCGGCGCTGATGACCCCTAATACACTCTTGGGCTGGAAGGCCTTTTCGTCCAGGTTCATCTCTTTGATGATATCCTTTAATACCCGCTTGGAATCATCTGTATCGTAGATGGTAAAATCCTTTCCAAAACCGATGCGGTCAATATCCCGTCGGAGGATCCGAACACAGGCAGAGTGGAAGGTAGAGGCCCAAATATCGTTGGCCATGGGGCCAAGACGGGCGGCAAGGCGCTCTTTCAGTTCTCCGGCCGCCTTGTTGGTAAAGGTGATTGCGATGATCTCCCAAGGGCGGGGCACATCGACGGCGCAAAGCTGATGGGCCCGGACCCAGTCATCCTGGCCGGGCTGGGCAGGAAAGGTCTCCAAAAACTCCAGGTCCGACGCTTCCGCCCAGTGGGGGACTTCATCGGAGTCGCTGCCCCTGCCATAAGTCAGGAGGTTATAGACCCGCTGGATGAGAACAGTGGTCTTGCCGCTGCCCGCTCCCGCCAGAAGGAGCAGGGGACCTTCCGTGGTCATGGCGGCCTGTCGCTGCATGGGATTGAGACGTTTGAGGTCCTGGGCGATGACGGCCCGGCGGGCCTGAATGTATCTTGTTTCAAAGTCGTTCATGAGGTTCTCCGCTTCTTATGTATTTCCATAGCTTTTTTATTTTAGGGCAAAATGAGGCGAAGGTCAACCGTAAAACCTCCCACAAAACCTGATACAAAATTGTAACCATTTTGAGGTTGACAAGTGTCTACCATAGCTGTTATGTTTTAGGTAGACAGATGTATACCGGTTGGAGGTGATATCATGAAGATCAATTTATCTGACAGTGAGTGGAAGCTGATGAACCATCTTTGGACTCGCTCCCCCATGACGATCATGGAACTGACGGCTGATATGAACGCCGAGACAAGTTGGACCAAAAATACGGTTATCACCATGCTTTCACGCCTTGAAGCCAAAGGCGCTATCCGCCATGAGGAGGGCGGCCGGGCCAAGCAGTATTATCCTTGTATGGACCGTGAGGACGCCGCCATGGAGGAGACAAAGAATTTCCTGGGAAAGGTCTACGGCGGTAAACTGGGGCTGATGATGCATGCCATGGTAGAGAGCCGGACCCTGACGGCAGAAGATATCGCGGAGCTCTCTGCGATCTTAGAACAAGCAGGAGGTGACAAAAAATGAAAGAAGTTTTGTTGACGTCCTCCGTTTTGATCCTGGCGGTATTTTTGGTGCGGGTACTGTTCCAAAAGGCCATTTCCCGCCGGGTGCAGTACGCCCTGTGGGGGCTTGTGCTGCTGCGGCTACTGGTTCCCTTTCAGCTCCCGGCCATGGAGCACAATGTGCTAACTGCCTCGGCGCCAGTCCAGGCCACGATCTCGAACAATCTTTCCAACAGAGCTGTTTATATCCCGGTGGACCGGGAACCGCTGTCCCAGCATCCTGATGCGCCAGATGCCTCACCTGCTTACGCTATTACTGATGCACAACAGGAAGCTTGGGTCATCGAAAATGATGAAACAGCAGTTCAGTACCGTAAATTCACCGGAACAGAACTTTTAAAGGCAGTATGGATCACAGGTATGGCAATCATGGCAATGTGGTTTCTGTGGTCCAACATTTCCTTTTATTTAAATTTGTATAAAGTTAGAATACAATACAGTATAGAAGATTGCAGATATCCTGTTTATTTGGTAGATGAGTGCCTCCCTTCTCCTTGTCTTTTCGGGCTGTTCCGACCGGCTATCTACCTGACCCCTGCTGCCATCCGGAATGAAGAGACCCTGCGTCACGTGCTGGCCCATGAGTCCACCCATGCCCGCCATCTGGATCCTATCTGGTCCTTCCTGCGGGGCGTATGCCTGGTCATCTACTGGTTTGACCCGCTGGTATGGGCCGCGGCTTTCGCCTCCCGGACGGACTGCGAGCTGGCCTGCGACGAAGGCGCATTGAAGCTTTTAGGGGAAGAGCAGCGTATCCCCTATGGCAGAACGCTCCTCTCTCTCATCCCGGTTCGCAAAAATCCCGCCTCTCCCCTGCTCTCCGCCACTACGATGACATCTGACAAGAAAAAACTGACGGAGCGCATAAAGCGTATCGCGGAAAACCGCCAGACGGTCCACGCGGCCCTGTTTGCCCTTATCGCCATCGTGGTGATGGTGGGGGCCCTCACTTTTACCGCTGCCAAGACGGAGGAGGAAGCGTCAGTACCGCTGACTCAGGAAGAACTGCACTGGTTCAATACGGAGTTTTTCAACGGCCAATACCTGGATATCCAGAACCAGTTTCTTTCCTCGGAATATGAAAGCATCGCGGAGATTGACCTTTTCGAGCTCTTTTACTGCGGCGCGGCCGTCCCTACCGAGCGCAGTGCCGGTACCATCATGACCGACCGCGAGAAACAGCTCCTGCTGGATACCTTCTACAGCGGATCGGAACCGGACTGCGGCTATGACAAGATCACCGGTGCCGATATGGATGTGGTGCTGCTGGAAAACACCGGGTCCTCCCTTTCTGACACGAATAACGTGGGACTTGAGAATTTTCGGTACCTTCCCAAATACGATGCCTATTACCACTATCATGGCGATACCAATTACCGCAGCCAGGTGGTCATCACCTCCGGAGAGCGCCAGGGGGATCTGGTTCGCCTGTACTATTATGATGATTTTATGGGTGGCGGCTGGAAATGCGTGACCCTTCTCTACCGCGAGAAAGCCGGGATCTACCGGGGAAGCTTTGACTCCACTACCGGAAAGAAACGTGTAAGCCATGTGGAGGCTGTTCCCGCCTATCACTTTATTTCCAACCTTTCCTGCGCAGCTCCTGAAGGGGGCAGTCCGGTCCAGGTGATTCTTCCGCCAGGCGATGCAGACCGATCTGTGAAGCTAAATAACCTTACAGAAGTTGGCCCTGTATTGGTAGAAGTAAGCGAAGCTGACGGCGCAAAGGTGCGCAGTGCCCTTGGAAGCCATGTCCCTCAGGTCACCATTGGAAATACCAGCGTGATCTGCTGGAAGGGCGAGACCGACATCCACTTCTCCTTTGGCCGCACTGACGGCAACATCGGAGAATCCACCTTTTTTGACCTCCTGGTATGCCCCCTCCAAGGCAACCCTGAGGAGATGTACTCTGTAGAGCGGTTTTATAATCTCCTGGGCCATAGTGGATTTATGATCTCCTATTATGGAGATGCGGAATTGCAGCCAAAAGCTTCCGGGAATTATTTGATCCACCGCTACTACGCATTTGAAGATGACACGCCTGTATTACTGGCCACTACTGTAGGTGGCTGGGACCAGCGGGCTGACCTGGACGGGGATGGCGTTCCGGAGCTATTCTATAGCAGCGATCAAATCCGCAAAGCCGAGGGCTGTTATCCCTTCTATTTCTTCCGGGATGGAAAGATCTATGGTCTGGATCTCCAGACACTGACCGCCTATCCGGAATGGGACTATATGTCCACTGGGACATGCGAAAACGGCTGTATCCCCATCACAGGCTCTTATCAGCGTGAAGACGGTTGCTATGTTCAGGCCTTCCGGAATCTTTACTTCACCGGCGATGCGCTACTCTTCTACAAGGACAGCCGTAAGATGGTGGACCATGTGATGGGTGAGCCGGATGTTCCATCGGAAGTGCTGGATATCGCGAAGAGTGAGGTAGAACACCTTTACACCAATGAATTTAGAACAGCTTCCATG
>JAFOCY010000161.1 GCA_017380995.1 Oscillibacter sp.
CCATCATTTCTTGAATGATGGGATTACTTATGAAAAGAATGTTAGGATTACTTCGTCTGAAACCCTTGTGCCCCAATGCAAAAGCCGCCGACAGGCGGATTTGATGTGGAGATGATGGGCTTCCTGGGCGCCGGCAACAACCCCATGGTCGGCATGACTGTCGCCGTGGCTGTCGCTGTTGCCGAGAGCAAGAAGTAAAAACGAATACAAAATGTAAAATATCCTCGGAGTATTACTCCGAGGATATTTTTCGTCTTATTTTGTCGGTTCAAGGCTCCTCAGCAGCGCCAATATCTCCTCTGCCAGAGCTTCACCAGCGCGGCGGCCATGAGGGCCATGAAGGGCCACTCGATGAACATGGTCCAGAAGCGGTAGATATAATCATAGGCCAGGATGTAGGGCAGGGTAAAGCGCAGGGCGATGCCCACCAGGGGCAGGACCGCCAGCAGGACCTTCAGGCCCTTGGGGAAGACTGTCTCCTTGCGCAGCCGCCAGACGGTGAAGAGGAGCAAAAACACCATGTTGCAAAACAGGGCCCAGGCGATGGCCAGGCGGAGGTAGTTCATCTCCGGCGTCCAATAAGGGGTCATGCGGATGACCCGCCAGTTCAGGCCGGTTGCAAAGCGGGTGTACAGGTCGATCAAAAAACCTACCGCCCAGAGGGCGCAAAGGCCGGGATGCCAGCCTGTCAGCAGGCAGATGACGCCCACCATCAGGCAGGGCAGCGCCAACAGCACCTGCAGCCAAATATTTCCGGAGAGCAGGCAGAACAGGGTCAGGGCCAGAAATACGAAGCCCACCGTCTTTCGCTTCTCCCGTTTTTTCTCCACGATTACCACCTGGGGCGGCGGAGCCTCTGGGGGCGTGAAGGGCTCGCCCGTCACCAGTTCGTCCAGGGTGACGTGAAAGAGCTTTGCCATTTTCAGGAGCTTCTCCAGTTCCGGGACGCTGGCGTCCGTCTCCCACTTGCTCACGCTCTGGCGGGAGACGCCCAGTTCCTCTGCAAGGGCGCCCTGGCTCAGTCCTTTGACTGTGCGCAGACGGGTGATGGTTTGTCCTAAGGTCATAGGGTTCCTCCTTTCGCGGCCGGGGCGGCCTCTGCTTTTTTAAGATGATTATACCGGACCGGGGCTGTAAAGTCCACCAAGCAGGCTTGAAAAAGGGGTAACCAGCAGTTGCACCCACGAAAAAAGACCGCCGAAGCGGTCTTTTTTGTTTAGTAGCCGTATTTTGCTCGGTTTTTTAGGAAGCACACCGCGGTGACGGCCAGGGCCAGCAATTCCGCCGCCACCACAGAGAGCCAGATACCGTCCAGCCCCAGCAGGGCAGGCAGCACCAAAATGGCGCCGATCTGGAAAAGGAAGGCCCGGAGGAAGGAGATGAGGGCGGAAATAGGGCCGTCGTTCAACGCGGTGAAGAAGGAGGAGCCGAACAGATTGAAACCCATGAAAAGAAAGGACAGGGAATAGAGCCGGAAGCCCCGGCAGGTCATGGCGTAAAGGGAGGGGTCATAGCCTACAAAGATGCCGGAGAGAACACCGGACAAAAGCTCCGCCGCGGCGGTGAGAGCCACCGCGCAGCCCAGGATAATGGTAAGGCTCTTTTTCCGAAGGCTTTTGAGTTCCGTCTCGTTGCCCGCGCCGTAGTGGTAGCTCACCACCGGGGTAACGCCGAAGGAGTAGCCCAGGAACACCCCTACGAAGATGAAGTTCACATACATGATCACGCCGTAGGCGGCAACGCCGTTTTCCCCGGCAAGGCGGATGAGCTGGAAGTTGAAGAGCATATTCACAACCGACATGGAGAGGTTGCTTACAAGCTCCGAAGAGCCGTTGGCGCAGGAGCGCAGGAGGGCCCGTCCGTCAAAACGGAATTTCCGCAGATGCAGACAGGAGGCGTTGGGCAGGGCAAAATACACCAGGGGCACCATGCCGCCCACCAGCTGGCTGATGGCGGTAGCCGATGCCGCGCCCACCAGGCCCCAGCCAAGCCCCGCCACAAACAAAGCGTCCAGCGCGATGTTGGTAAGGCCCGCCGCCACGGTGATCCAGAGGCCCAGCCGGGGCCGCTCCGCAGCCACGCAGAAGCTTTGGAATTCATTTTGCAAAATAAAAAAGGCCAGGGTGGAAAGGAGGATACGGCCATATACCACGCAGTCGGCTACCATCTGCCCCTCCGCCCCCAGGGCGATGGATACCGGCCGCAGCACCGCAATGCCGATCACCGTCAGAACAAGTCCGAATGCGGCGGAGAGGGCGATGAGCATGGTGAAAAGCTCGTTGGCCTTGTCCTGCTTCCCCTCCCCCATGGTCTTGGAGATGAGGGCGCAGCCGCCGGTGCCGATCATAAAGCCCAGGGAGCCGAAGATCATCAAAAAGGGCATGATGAGGTTCACGGCGGCAAAGGCGGTCTTTCCCACGAAGTTAGACACAAAGATGCCGTCTACGATGCCGTAGATGGAGGTGAAGATCATCATGGCGATGGAGGGCAGGGTGAACCGGGCCAGCTTTCCGTAGGAAAAGTGGTCGGATAATTGGATGTTCATAAAGGCTCCTTGGAAGGTGATTTACAGGGTATCATACGGAAAATCAGAGACAAAGTTAAGCAAAGCGGATTTTCAGAAAAAATTTATGTATACAAACCCCGGTGTTTGTGCTATACTATCGTAGACAAAGTGCCTGAAGGACAGCTTCAGCGCTGATTTTTCCTGTATTTCACCGCCGCGACGCTTC
>JAFOCY010000162.1 GCA_017380995.1 Oscillibacter sp.
CAGACTACTTTTCCGTTGATCATGGTAAGGGCAACAGGACCGGTAGCACCCACGCGGGCAAGGAAGTTCTTGGGATCATGAAGGGCGCCGGTATATTCCATCTTCTCAACATCGACCATGAAGAGGTCCGCGGCCTTCCCTACTTCCAAAGAACCAAGGTCGCTGCGGCCCAGAGTCTTTGCACCGTTGATGGTAGCACACTTGAGCATGTCATAGGCGGAAACGCTGCCGCCCCGCAGCTTGGTGTGATACGTCTGCATCAGGTAACCCATGCGCAGGGTATCCAGCATACTGGAGCTGTCATTGGTAGCCGCACCGTCACATCCCAGACTGATGAGAACACCCCGCTCCTGCATAGCCTTGATATCCAGGATGGGGAACCCTCCCAAAATAGCAGGACCGGGGCAATGGGACACACCGGAACCATACTTGGCCAGAACCTTATGCTCCTCAGGGGTCAGCTCCCAGCCATGGGCAAAGAAAACATCCTCGCCGATGAAGCCCATCTCCTCAAAGAGCTCCAGGCTACGCTTACCGAAACGGGCGACGATCCCCTCATTCTCGCCCTCAGCCAGGTGGGTATGCATATACATCCCCAACTCTCTTGCCATTGGGATCGTCTCACGGAAGGTCTCATCATAGCAGTTGATGATCTGGCAGGGAGAAGGAACGATTTGGCTCATGGAGAAGGGCTTGGGATCATGATAGAGCTTGGCAAGGCGCTCACAGTCCTTAATAAACTCTGCGGTAGTCTCCCGCATATTTTCGGGAATAGAGCTGCCTTCCTCGCGAGGCAGGGTATTGGTACCGCGGCCGGCATGGTAACGGATACCCAGGAGCTGGGCGGCCTCCATCTGACGGTCCACCGGAGCAGTACCGGTTTTCTTAGTATAGCAGTACTGGTGGTCAAAGGCGGTGGTACAACCGTGCTTGATGAGATCTGCGAAAGCAGTGAGAGAGGAATGGTAGATGACGTCATTGTCGATAATCTGGAAGATCCGGTAGATCTTGTCGATCCAGTCCATGACGGTAAGATTGGGATAGTCGATGGTGATAAGGTTGCGGACGAAGGTCTGGAAGAAATGATGGTGGGTATTGACCATACCGGGGTAGACAAACTTGCCCCTGGCATCGATGATCTCGGCGCCCTCCGCTTCCAGATCCTGCCCGATCTGCACGATGGCGGGACCATCAATGAGGATATCACTGTCCCGGTAGACCCGGTCCTCCCCATCGCAGGTCACGATGGCTTTGGCATTTTTAATGAGAATCTTGGACATATGGATTCCTCCCTTAGTTTTTCAGGCTGTGCATAGGGGCGGGGATCCGTCCGCCCCGAGCAATAAAGTCAGCTGCAGACTCTTTATGAACAGGCATTACAGGCGCGCGTCCAAGCAAGCCGCCCATCTCGATGGTATCGCCCACAGCCTTGCCGGGAGCGGGCAGGAGACGGACAGCGGTGGTCTTGCAGTTCACCATACCAATCGCCGCCTCATCTGCAATGATGGCAGAGATGGTTTCAGCGGTTGTATCCCCGGGAACGGCGATCATATCAAGGCCCACGGAGCAAACACAGGTCATAGCCTCCAGCTTGTCCAGCGTCAGCACGCCGCTTCGGGCGGCGGCGATCATGCCCTCGTCTTCGCTCACAGGGATGAAAGCGCCGGAAAGGCCGCCAACAGAGGAAGAGGCCATCACGCCACCCTTTTTCACAGCATCGTTCAGCATGGCAAGGGCAGCGGTGGTACCATGGGTACCGCAGACCTCCAGGCCCATTTCCTCCAGGATCCGGGCCACACTGTCACCCACAGCAGGCGTGGGAGCCAGGC
Source organism: Oscillibacter sp. (assembly GCA_017380995.1). GTDB lineage: Bacteria > Bacillota > Clostridia > Oscillospirales > Oscillospiraceae > Oscillibacter. Next base: position 1,830 of record JAFOCY010000162.1, read on the forward strand.
TCAGATCCACAATGCCAAAGGGGGTATCCAAACGGCGGCTTGCCTCCTGGGCCACCAGTTGACCCATACGGGTAATGCGGAACGCAGTTTTCTTCACCGTCTCCGCCACCACTTCAAAGGGCTGCCCCTTCACAGCCTGCAGTGCAGTGTGGACAACGCCGGGACCGGAAACACCCACGTTAATGACCTTCTCCGCTTCACCAACACCGTGGAAAGCGCCAGCCATAAAGGGGTTATCCTCCACGGCATTGCAAAATACCACCAGCTTGGCGCATCCCAATCCGTCCTGGGCTTCGGTAAGCCGAGCCGTCTCCTTAATGATCCGGCCCATAAGAGCCACAGCATCCATATTGATGCCGGCCTTGGTGGAACCCACATTTACAGAGGAACACACCAAATCGGTATATGCCAGCGCCTCGGGAATCGAGCGGATCAGATTTTCATCTGCCTTCGTCATCCCCTTTTGCACCAAAGCGGAGTAACCGCCAATAAAATTGACGCCGCAAGTCTTGGCTGCCCGGTCCAGGGCAAGGGCAAAAGGCAGATAGTCCCTGGTATCGCTGGCGCCGGCTACCAGAGCCATCGGCGTCACGGAAATGCGCTTATTGACGATGGGGATACCAAACTCCCGCTCAATATCCTCGCCGGTTTTTACCAGCTTTTCTGCATAACGGGTGATTTTGTCATAGACCTTATCGCAGGCCTTCTTCGCATCGGGGTCGCAGCAGCTCAGCAAAGAAATACCCATGGTAATGGTCCGGATATCCAGATGCTGCTGATCGATCATTTCAATGGTGGAGAGGATCTCCTTTTGGTTCAGCATAGCCCTCTCCCCTTTCAGATCCTGTGCATAGCATCAAAGATTTCCTCCCGCTGGATGCGGATGGAGATCTCCATTTTCTTACCCAGTTCCTCCAGCTTCTCCCGCAGGTCCCCTACAGAGGACTTAGAAGCGCTCACATCCACAGCCATGACCATGGTGAAAGAGCCCTGAAGAATGGTCTGGGAGATATCCAGAATGTTCACGTTGTCTTCAGCCAGCAAAGCACAGATGGCGGCGATAATACCCACTTTGTCCTGACCTACGACGGTAACAATGGCGTTCATAAAAGTTTCCTCCTCAGGAATAGTTTAACGCTGTTATTTTAGCACAATTTTTTGCCGGATACAAGATACGGGCGTACACCCGGTACGCCCGTATCCTATATTTTCAGATCAATCCATATCAAAAAACTTATCGTGGATGGCCTTAACAGCCCGATTAACATCCTTTTCGTCCAGGATCACAGAAAGACGGATCTCGGAGGTGGAGATCATCTGGATGTTGATGCCGGCCTCATAGAGCGCTTCGAAGGTCTTGGCGGCAATGCCTGCATTGCTCATCAGGCCCATACCTACGATGGAGACCTTGCCCACCTTGTTATCGGCCTCGATATGGTCAAACTTCAAAGACTCCTTGTTTTCCTCCAGAATGGAAATTGCCGCTTCCATATCCTTTTGATGAATGGTGAAGGAGATATCCTTAGTGTCATCGCGGCCAATGGACTGAAGGATATTGTCCACATTGATATTCTTACGGCTCATCAGCGCAAAGACCTGGAACGCAACGCCGGGACTATGCTGCAGTCCCACCAGGGAGATATGTGCAATACTGGTGTCCTTTGCAACACCTGCGATATTCGTCTTTTCCACTTTGGCGACCTCCTTGATTTTCGTGCCGGGCTTGCGCTCAAGACTGGACACGACTTCCATATTCACTCTGAATTTCTTTGCCAGTTCCACGCTGCGGTTATGCAGCACCTGGGCGCCCTGGGACGCAAGTTCCAACATCTCGTCATAGCTGATCTCGTTCATCTTGCGTGCAGTCGGTACGATACGGGGATCAGTGGTATAAACACCATCCACATCCGTATAGATCTGGCACAGATCCGCATGGAATGCGGCCGCCAGGGCAACAGCACTGGTATCACTGCCGCCGCGGCCCAAGGTGGTGACATCGCCTCTGCGGTCAATCCCCTGGAAACCAGTGACGATCACGATGCGGTGCTGGTCCAGTTCGGCACGGACACGCTCCGTGTTGATCTTCTTGATGCGGGCATCAGAATGGACACCGGTAGAATGGATGCCCACCTGCCAGGCAGTCAGGGAAATACAGGGCAGACCCATGCCCTGCAGGGCCATGGCGCACAGCGCAACAGAGATCTGCTCACCGGTAGCCAGAAGCATATCCATCTCCCGCTTGGAGCTGTTAGGATTGATTTCTTCCGCCTTTGCAATGAGGTCATCGGTGGTATCGCCCTGGGCGGACAGAACCACGATCACATCGTTACCACGCAAATAAGTCTCCGCAATGATACCGGCGACATTTTGGATATGCTTTGCATCCTTCACGGAGCTGCCGCCGAATTTTTGTACGATCAAACTCATCAGTTGTTCCTTCTTTGCTCAAGAATAGGTCCACCACAGTATACGCCGGTGGAAGCAAAATCGCCCTTACAGGACACGCAGCACTGCACAAGCGCCCAACGCGGCAGCGGCAGCCTTTGCATCAGCTTCCTTCATCGGTGCGGTAATAACTGCACCGGGAGCCAGTTCCTCTGCCTCGCCGCACTCCTTCCGGGCAGCCTCGGCAGAGAATTCACCCCGCAAGTACCATCTCATGGAAAGCTCCTTGATATCTGCCAGGCAGGCGCCTTCGCTCCAACCGATATTACGGCGCTTGGTGCGATGCTCGATCACGTCCAGAACATCGCCCATAACTGCAGAAGCGGTGGGCAGATCGCCGGCACCGCGGCCATAGAACATCACGTCACCCACGGCGTTGCCGCGGATCATGACTGCATTGAACACATCATCCACGGTAGCAATGGGATTATCCTGAGAAACCAGGTGAGGTGCAACATAAGCTGCTACCTTACCGTCCTCCATGCGCATAGCGTGGCCCAGAAGCTTTACGCGGTAGCCGGCAGAAGCGGCAATGTCCACATCCTTCAGGTCCAGAGCGCTGATTCCCTCCATGCTGACTTCAGCGGGCTTCACTTCCTTGCCCCAGGCAAGGTCGGAAAGGATACAGATCTTGCGGCCGGCATCAATACCCTCCACATCGGCAGTAGGATCGGCCTCAGCATAGCCCTTGGCCTGTGCCTCCTTCAGTGCCTCAGCAAAGGAGACGCCGCCCTTGACCATGCGGGTGAGGATATAGTTGGTGGTGCCGTTGAGAATACCGGCGATCTCTTCGATCTGGTTGGCAGCCAGGCACTGGAACAGAGGACGCAGCAGAGGAATACCACCGCCAACGCTGGCCTCAAAGAGATAGTTCACGTTCTTTTCCTTGGCGATTTCCAGAAGCTCGCGTCCATAGGTAGCCACCAATTCCTTATTGGAGGTCACCACGTGCTTTCCAGCCTGAAGAGCACGGCGGGTAAAGTCCAGAGCCACCCGTGCTCCACCGATGGTCTCCACCACCACGTCTACCTCAGGGTCGTTCTCGATAATGGAAAAGTCCTTGATCATCTTGGCTGCGTAGGGGCTGTCAGGAAAATCCCGGACATCCAGGATGTACTTGACGTTAACTTCCTCACCCAGATTTGCAGCGATAGAGTCATGGTTCATACGGGCAACTTCAGCAACACCCGCACCAACCGTACCAAAACCCATAATTGCGATATTAGCCATGATCGTCTCTCCTTTATTTGTAATCATATATATACGCTCGTTACATACAGCTCATCCTGCCAGGATCTCAAATTTCACAACACCCTCCAGGTTTGCCACCTGACCCAACAGCTGCTCCAAAGACTCCTCCATATCAGATGTCTCCGCGCTGATCGTCAGCGCCGCGCAGCCATTGGTGGGAATGGACTGGTTGATGGTAAGAATATTGGCTCCGGAAGCCGCAAATACGCTCAGTACCCTGGAAAGAACGCCCGCGGTATCCTTCAGCATGGCGTAAAAGGTGATGATGTGCTCAGACTTCATATCATTGAACGGCTGCACAGAATCCTTGTATTTGTAAAAGGCGCTTCGGCTGATCCCAACCATCTTCGTAGCCGCACCCACGGTATCAACTTCACCGGACTGCATCATTCGCTTGGCCTCTGCTACCTTGATAAAAATTTCGGGCAGTGCCTCCGCTGCAACCAGATAATATTTGACAGGTTTCGCCATCCCGTCCACCTCCTGCGGTCATTTGTCTTTCAGCAAAGCTATCTTACCACATTTTCCCCGCTTTACGCAAGGAAAGTGTGTAAAATTTCTTTGTCTAAAATAGTGAAATTCAACCTCCGTTCTCAGCTCACTATGGACATTTTGCAAAAAAGCATAAAAATGGAGACTGTCTTCCGACAGTCTCCATTTTGTCCGTATATCGAAAACTCAAGTCTTTGCTTGATAAACAGCCTTTACGCCCTTGTAGGTCTCATAGCAGTCCAGCTTGCTGACGGTTTCAAATGGTGCATGCATGCTCAGCACAGGAACACCTGCGTCCAGCGTGGTAATGTTGCGGTTTGCCATATACATAGCCACCGTACCGCCGCCGCCTGCATCCACTTTGCCAAGCTCTGCGATCTGCCAAATCACATTGGCCTCGTCAAAAAGGCTGCGGATATAGGCAACCGTCTCCGCATCAGCGTCAGAGGCGCCGGACTTGCCCCGTGCGCCGGTATACTTGCAAAGGCCAATGCCATAATTCACAAAGGCGGAATTGCGCTTTTCGTAAACTTCTGCAAAATCAGGGTCATAGGCTGCGGTCACATCCGCGCTGAGGCAGAAGGACTTCTCATAACACACCCGAAGCGCAACGCCCTGGGCATCGCACAGATCTTCCATAAAGGTATCAAAAGCAGCAGACTGCATACCGGTGACGCCATCAGAACCGATTTCCTCCTTGTCCGCCAAGATACATACGGCGGTCTTGGCAGGAGTCTTGGGAAGATCCAGCAAAGCCTTCAAGGAAGCGTAGGCGCAAACACGGTCATCGTGGCCATAGGCACCGATCATGGATCTATCCAGACCGATATCGCAGGCGTTCTGAGCAGGAACAGCCTCCAACTCAGCAGAGTTGAAGTCGTCCTCGGTGATGCCATACTTCTCATAAAGAAGCTTCATCACCGCCAGTTTCACCCGGCCGGAATCCTCTTCATCGCCGATGGGACGGCTGCCCAGCAGCAGATTCAGCGTCTCACCGGGGATCGCACTGGCCAGAGGCTTTTTGCTCTGCTCCGCGCCCAGGTGAGGCAGCAGGTCCGTAATCACCAATTTAGGATCTCCCATTTCCCCGCCAATGTTCACCGTCACGGTAGAGCCGTCTTTCATAGCCACCACACCATGAAGCTCCATCGGCATCGCCACCCACTGGTACTTACGGATACCACCATAATAGTGGGTCTTGAAGAAAGCCATCTCCGCTTCTTCATAGAGGGGATTGGGCTTCAGGTCCAACCGGGGAGAGTCGATATGGGCGGCGGCGATCTGCGCGCCCTCAGCAAGAGACTTTTCACCGATATGGGCCAGCATCACACCTTTGCCACGGTTAGAAACATAGAGCTTATCGCCGCTCTTTACCTCCATACCCCGCACATAGGGTCGGTAACCGGCACCTTCCGCCATGCGGATCGCCTCCAGCGCGCACAGCCGCTCTGTCTTACCCGCGTCCAAGAATGCTTTGTAGCCCTCACAATAGGCATTCATAGCCGTCTCATAGCCTTCATCGACGCAGTCATAGCCATTCTTCTTGGTGGAAAGCAGCTTCTTTTTCAGTTCCTTGATCTCATCAGACATAAAGAGTTTCCTCCTGAATCAATATTGTTGCGCAGCTTTATTATGCGCCGTGCCGCTTCTCTTCCCGCACAGTTTCCATCAGTTTCTGGAAGAACAGAACTGCCAACTTTTCAAATTCAGCGGGCGTATCCAGGGCGTTATTCAGTTCGCAGTCACACTTGCTGCGGTAATACTCATCCGGCTTTTGGGCAGAGATGCGCAAACGGGCATACTGCTCGGAAATCCCATCCCGCGCCATGATACGGCGCACACGCAGCTCCACAGGTGCGGTAATAGCGATGGTACGGTCGCACAGCCGGTCCAGACCGCTTTCCAGCAGATTGATGGCATCGATGGCATAGAGGCCATCAGGAAGCTTGGTTACGCTGCGCTCCACCTCCGGGACCAAAAAGCGGAAAACGATCTCATTGAGCTGCGCCAAGCGGTCCTTCTTGGAAAAGACTTCCTCTCCAAGCTTGCGGCGGTCCAGCTTGCCTTCCTTGGAAAAGACACCCGGGAACTTTTCGTTGATGGCATTGCGCATGGCCTCGTTCTCATCCAGCATTCGGTGATACACGGCGTCACAATCAATGATCTGTCCGCCCAAAGCCTGGATGGCCTTCAAGGCGCTGGTCTTGCCTGCGCCGGTACAGCCTGTAAGGCCAAAAATGATGCGCTGGCTATCCGCCTCAATGATGTGGAATCCGGCGGCTTTTTTCAGCCGGTTTCCGATGGCAAGGCCAAGGCCGCGGTTATCCGGGCACTGGGCATAAACCTCAGTGACAGCGCTTCCGTCAAAAGTACGCAAAGCGTCAAATACCCGCTGGGCCTGAGTCAGCTTATCGGCAGCAGGGCCAAGAGCATGGACCTCCTGTTCGGGGAACATATGGACATACTCATCAAAACAGATGACACCGGAGGTAGGACTTACCCGGCGGGTGATCTCCGCTGCAGAAGCCTCGGGAGATCCGGTAACGACCGTCACAGGAGCTTTGGGTGCATAATGGCGGTATTTCATGCCGGGAGCCTTGGGCTTCTCCCCTTCCTCCAGTTTCCCGGTGACCGCCTTGTCAACATCAATATGACCGATCAAACGCTCCAGGTCCTCCAAAGGCAGTCCGCCGGGACGCAGCAGCCGGGGCGGCTCGCAGGTCAGATCCAGGATGGTGGATTCCACGCCCACCGTACAGGCGCCGCCATCCACAACACCTTCGATTTTACCGTCCATATCCTCCAGAACATCCTGCGCCGTAGTACAGCTGGGGCGGCCGGACGTGTTGGCGCTGGGTGCGGCAATGGGAATTCCCGCCTCCCGGATGATGGACAGCGTCACAGGATGGTTGGGACAGCGTACCGCCACAGTATCAAGACCGGCAGTGGTTTCATCAGGCACTACTGGGCTACGCTTTAAGATCATAGTCAAAGGGCCGGGCCAGAATTTCCGAGCCAAGACATAAGCAATGGGAGGAATATCCCGGCAATAGCGGGGCAGCCACTGGGCACCGGTCACATGGAGGATCAGAGGATTGTCCTGAGGACGGCCCTTTGCCTCAAAAATGCGCTTCACCGCATTGGGGTCCAACCCGTTTGCACCCAGGCCATAGACCGTCTCCGTGGGGATAGCCACAAGGCCGCCCTCACGCAAGATTTTTGCAGCAGCGGAGATCTTGTCTTCGATCTCCTTTTGCTGTCCCTTGGTATCCCGAAGGTCATAATAGATCGTCTGCATAATTTCGCCTCTATCTTTTGCGGGCCTTAGCCCGTTTCTTACTTATTTGTTCATTTCACCGTTTTTCAGTTTTTCCGCCTGATCGGCGGTCACCAGAGCGTCGATGATCTCATCCAACGCACCATCCATGATGGCATCGATCTTATAAAGAGTCAATCCGATACGGTGATCCGTCACACGGCCCTGGGGAAAATTATAGGTGCGGATACGCTCCGAGCGATCTCCGCTTCCGATCTGACTTTTCCGCTCGGCAGCTGTAGCGGCGTCCTGTTTTTCCCGTTCCATTTCCAAAAGGCGGGACCGCAGGACCTTCATCGCCTTATCCTTGTTTTTGTATTGGCTTCGTTCATCCTGACACTCCACCACTAAGCCCGTGGGCAAGTGTGTGATGCGGATGGCAGATTCCGTTTTATTGACGTGCTGCCCACCGGCACCGGAGGAACGATAGGTGTCGATCTGCAGTTCCTTGGGATCGATCTCCAACTCCACGTCCTCTGCTTCCGGCAAAACAGCGACCGTTGCAGCGCTGGTGTGGATCCGTCCGCCGGATTCTGTTTCCGGTACCCGTTGGACCCGGTGGACGCCAGACTCAAATTTCAGTCTGGAAAACGCGCCTTCGCCCTCAATGAGGACGCTGCACTCCTTCACACCGCCAAGCTCGGTTTCATTCAGGCTGACGGTCTCCATTTTCCACCCGCGGCTCTGGGCGTACATCGTATACATCCGTAAAAGGGAGTGGGCAAAAAGCGCCCCTTCCTCTCCCCCAACACCGCAACGCAGCTCCATGATCACATTGCGTTCATCGTTAGGATCTTTGGGCAGAAGCAAAACCTTCAGTTCTTCGCCCAGCCTCTCGATCTCCGCTTTCGCCCGCTCCAGTTCTTCCTGAGCCAGCTCCCGAAAATCGGGATCATGAAGCAATTCCTCTGCGGCAAGGCGGTCACTCTCCGCTTTTCGATACGCCTGATAGGCCTCCACCACCGGGATAATCTCCTTCAGCTCCCGGTTAATGGCGCGCAATTTTTCCGCATCACCATAGATTCCGGGTTCTTCCAGCTGCGTTTCCAGGTCCTCCCGGCGCAAAGCCAGCATTTTCAGTTTTTCCAGCATCGTGTTCTCCCCTCCATTGTTTGAAAAGGAAACATCACACTATTTCAAATATTCCCGCACCTGACGCAGAAATTCTTCCTGCCAGAAAACATAGCCCACAGAACCGCGGCGCAGGGAAACTGCGGCGCAATGACCGTCAGGCACATAAATGTCCATCTGGTCGTAGACTTCCTCGTTCTTATCCTCACTTCCCCGGAGGATCACATAGGCTGTAGCGGGCAATTTGCGGCCGTATTTCTTCAAAAAGCTCTTCATGACGCTGGAACAACGGCCTGCCCAGACAGGGGTGCCCAAAATCACCAAGCGGTACTGGGAAAGAGGCTTCTGCGTTTCGAAGGGCAGCACAGGCGGCGCTGTACGGCTCATGGCGTCCATGCCGCTGCGAAGCCAGCCGAAAAAGCCTCTGCGTTCCACATCGTCCCGCAGTTCCACTACTTCCGCTCCCAAAGCCTCAGCCATCTCTGTTATGGTAGCTCTGGTATTTCCGGTTCGGGAATAATACATACACAAAACATCGCTCATAGGGATTCTCCTGGTTCAGTCAAAAAGTACAGTCTTTACCAGCGCAAACGCTTCCCGCAGGTAATAATTGGCGGTGAGCCACCACCAGGGAAGTTCCGCCGGAACGCCGATCGTCGTTAATCCTTCTCGTTTGGCAATCAGATGGGAACGGTAAATATGAAAGTCGTTGGTCACTACGGCAATCACGGCATTCTCCGTATCCAGTCCGTGATCTTCCAGTATAGCTTTGGAATAGGAAAAATTCTCCGCTGTAGAGGTAGAGCGGTCCTCCGACAAAAAGCAAAAAGGCGTATCTGTGGGCTTGAAAGGGCTTTTGCAAAGAGCACGGAACATGGCCTCCGCTTCCGAGATATCCTCCCCGCTCCCCTGTCCTCCGGAGAGAACAACGGGCACATCGCCATGCCCCTGGGTGTAAATGTAGTCAGCGGCGGCATCAATACGGGACTGCAGAGCTGCGGAAGGGGTCTGGCCGTTGACACCTGCCCCAAGAACGATGACCGCATCCACCTCAAAATCGGAACGGTCATCTTCTCCATAGGATAACAAGAGTATTTCCAGGCCCCCGATCAGAACTGTAATTCCGCAAAGACCGACAAGGAATATCCTTTTACACATCCTGAAAAACCCGTGTTTCTTCTCCAGATATATCAATGCCCGCCAAATAAGGCACAGGATACCCGCTCCCCAAAAGAACAGGGCAGAAAACCGTACGCCGGGGGCGGCCAGTAAGGCTGTACCTAAGGCAAAAAACACCCCAGCGAGGACCGTAATCCGCATTTTCATCAGCCTTCCGCTTCCTCGCTCAGCTGTTCCCAACGCTCATAAAGGGCATCCAGTTCTTCTTGTGCAGCCTCTTTCTCTTTCAAAAGCGCGTTCAGTTTTTCATAGTCGCAGGCGGCAGCTTCCATCTCCGTGTCCAATGCGGCGATCCGCTCCTCGGCCTTGGCGATCTCCCGCTCACAGATGGTCAGCTGACGACGGGCAGCCTGCTGGACTTTATTGCCTCTCTGAGGTTTTTCTGTAACCGATTTTTCCTTTACAGGCTTTGCTGGCTCGTTCTTTTCCGCTTCCTCCTGCGCCTTTACTTGGCGGTATTGGGTAAAGCCCATCGGATAATCCGTAATGGTACCCTCAGAAAGTTCCCAGATTCGGGTTGCAAACCGGTTAATAAAATAGCGGTCATGGGAGACAAAGAGCAGTGTTCCGTCATAAGATTCCACTGCCTCTTCGATCCATTCACGGGAGGCAATATCCAGATGGTTGGTAGGCTCGTCCAGAATGAGGAAGTTGATCTCATCATCCATCAGCATACAAAGCCGCAAACGGCTTTGCTCGCCGCCGGAGAGTACGGAAACGGGCTTCATCACATCCTCGCCCCGGAACTCATAGGCAGCAAGGCGGTTCCGGGCACTCTGGGCGGATAGTCCCCGCTTGGCAGCCATCATGTTCTCCACCAGGTTCCAGTCCGGATGATCAAAATGGATGATCTGGGGCAGATATGCACTGCGGACCTGGGGGCCTGTGCGGATCCGGCCGTCATCCGGATACAGCTCTCCCATGATCATCTTGATCAGGGTAGATTTTCCGGTACCGTTATCGCCAATCAAAGCGATGCGTTCACCGCCTTCTATTTTCAGCGTGATACCGTCAAAAAGATGCTTGTCACCAAAAGATTTTGCCAGATTCCGCATGGAGATCACTTCATCACCGTGGAATTCAGCGGTATTGAAGCGGGCATCCATTTTCCGGGCCTTGGTGGGCTTGGAGGTGGTCCGCATCCGCTCGATACGCCGTTCCATGGAGATGGCACGGCGATAAGTCTTATCCATGCCCTGGAACGCCCACAGGCGCAGCTGTTCGGCAGACTTTTCCAGCTGCTCGATCTTCGCCTGCTCCTTCAGGTACTGCTTCATACGCTCCTGATAACGCCGTTCCTTCTCCACGGCATAGAAGCTGTAGTTTCCGCTGTAAAACTCCGCCTTGCCGTCCTGGATCTCAATGACACGGGTCACGATACGGTCCAGGAAATAGCGGTCATGAGAGATTACCACCACAGTTCCACGGAAACGGCGGATATACTCTTCCAGCCATTCCGTTGCATGAAGGTCCAAGTGGTTGGTAGGCTCGTCCAACAGGAGGATATCGGTATCCTCCAGAATGAGGCGGCCCAGGTTCACCCGGGTCTTCTCTCCACCGGAAAGCTGGTCAAAAAGCTGGGCCCGCATATGATTGGAAATAGAAAGGCCGTTTGCGATCTTATTGACCGCCACATCGGTATCATAACCGCCAAAGACCTCGAAGCGCTCGCTGAGCTTACCATAGCGGCGCAGGATTCCATCATCGGTCTCCCCTGCCGCCATGCGCTGCTCCACCTCCTCCATCTCCCTTGCCACGCTCTGGAGCCGCCCAAAGGCGCTGCGCAGCACATCTTCCACCGTATACCCCACAGGGTACACAGGGATCTGGGAAATAAGACCTACCCGGCGGCCCTGTCCTACGGTGACATTTCCCTCATCGTAGTCCAGTTCGCCGGTCAATATCTTAAAAAGTGTGGATTTTCCTGCACCGTTGCGGCCAAGAAGTCCCACCCGTTCGCCCTGATCGATCTGGAAGGTAAGCCCGTCCAGGACGTTCTTTCCCACCTCAAAAGATTTGATCAGGTCGTTTACCTGTATCTCAATCATAGAATTCTTTCAGCTGTTCCACCAGGTCCTCAAAATGCATGGCATGAGATGCCTTGATCAGCATGGCAGTACCACTTTCCAGCGGAGCCTGGATGGCAACTTCCTCTTTCGTTTCAAAATGCAGCGCCTTGGCCCCGCTCATGACGGCACCGTCGGCAATGCGCGCAGCCTTCGGTCCGATGGCGATCACCAGGTCGATACCAAGCATAGCTGCCAGGGCACCCATATTATAGTGGGCCTGATCGGTAAGCTCTCCAAGCTCACCCATATCGCCCAAAACGGCAACCTTTCGCTCACACTCCGTCTTCGCAAGAACTTCCAGTGCCGCAGCCACAGACTGGGGATTGGCATTATAGCAGTCATCCAGCACGATGCGTCCTTCTTCAAAGCGCAGGACCCGCATACGGGAACCGGCAGGCTCGTAGGCCGCAACGCCGCGGACGATCTCATCATTGGTAAGGCCCATCTCCTCTCCAACCGCCACAGCGATGGAGGCAGCGTAAGCCATATGAGCGCCGGGCGCAGGGATCCGAAGATCATACCGATCCTTGGAAGTCACTACCGTACAGGTGATTCCTTCCACGCCGTGGTCCACCAGATTCTCAATATGGGCACCGCAATGTCCGGACTGACCACAGCGCACAATGCGGAATTTCTCTTCCTTCACCGTGTCCAAAAGTGCGTCATCCCCGTTCAAAACCGCAAGACCGCCCTCTGCCAGATGCTCAAAAATCTCACATTTTGCTTTCAGGATCCCCTCACGGCTGCCCAAAAACTCAATATGAGCGTCTCCGATATTGGAAATAACGGCGATATCCGGTCGGACCATGACGCCAAGATACTCGATCTCTCCAAAATGGTTCATACCGGTCTCGATCACGGCAGCCTCATGCTGCTCACCAAGGCCCAGCAGAGTCAACGGGGTACCAATATCATTATTGAAGTTACCCTGAGTCTTGAGTGTACGGTATCTGGCGCTGAGAACAGAAGCGACCATTTCCTTCGTGGTGGTCTTGCCCACACTGCCAGTGATCTGGACAACGGGGATATCAAACTTTGCCCGATAGGAAGACGCCAGACGGCGCAAAGCCAAACGAGTATCATCCACCTGAATATAAAATTTATCGTCACGCAGCGTCTGAGGAACCTTTGCGCACAGGCAGCCGGCGGCACCGCCCTCAAGGGCTTTTTCAATAAAATCATGGCCATCAAACTTTTCGCCCACCCAGGGCAGGAACAAACAGCCCTCTGTCAGTTTCCGGCTGTCGGTGCAGACCGCCTTTACCGCAGCCGCACCCTCACAGGGATTCAGCCAGGTACCCTCCACGGCGGCGGCGATCTCCTGAATCGTCATAGGCAGCATAGGCTCAACCTCGTCTCTTTAAAGAATAGGACAACTGCACGATCTGTTCGCACAGCTGATTGTAGGTAATTCCGGCGGCAGCGGCCTCTTTGGGCATGAAGCTGGCGGGCGTCATACCGGGAAGAGAGTTGAACTCCAAAAACCAAGGATTTCCTTCCTCGTCCAGAATCACATCTGCCCGGGCATAGACCTGAAGGCCCAGACCATGGAACAGCTTGAGGGTCAGCTCCCCCACAAGCTTCTGCTCCTCTTGCGTAATGGGGGCCGGGCACAGCTCTGTGGCACCGCCATTTTCCAAGGATTGATACTTGGAAACATAGTCGAAATTGCCGTTATTGGCAGGGATGGTCATGGCACAGGGAAGATAATTTTCTCCCAGCACACCGGCCACCAGTTCCCGTCCGTAGACCCGCTTTTCCACCAGCACACGGCTGCTGAACTTCAAAACCTCCAAAAGGGCGTCCTTCAGCTCCTCCCGGGTATCAGGCAGGAAGACGCCGAGGGAAGAACCGCCGTCCACCGTCTTTACAACACAGGGCATGGGCAGCTCCTGAGAAAGCTCTTCTACTTCTTCAGGACTGTAAGTAAGCACACGCCACTCAGGCGTGGGGATCCCCAGAGAATCCATCATCCGCTTGGTGGCTACCTTATCCATCGCAACGGCAGAGGCCATGTGCCCCGAACCGGTATACTTGATGCCAAGGAGGTCAAAGGCAGCCTGAACACGGCCATCTTCGCCGTCCTCGCCGTGAAGCCCCAGGAACACAATGTCCGCCATCGTGCACAGTTCCAGTACATGAGGTCCGAAGCGGTTCTCGCTTTTATCCTTCCGCTGGGCACGGACAGCCTCCAAATCCGGGGCAGTAGCTTCCACTTTTACATCGGTGCAAAGGCCGTTGGGGGCATCAAAAAGACGCTCAAGATCTCCAGGAACTTCCTCCAAACCAAGAAACATATCCACAAGGATCGCCCTGTGACCATTTTCACGCAGGGCGCGGCAAACGCCGGTACCGCTGACCAAAGAAACAGAACGTTCCGAAGAAAGTCCTCCTGCCAAAACCACAATCTTCATCTCAATCAATCCTTCCAAATGTGCTATGCGCCCATCAGCGCATAATAACACATATTAAATTCTATTTAATCTATGTTATCGTATCATATTTTAGGCTGGAATACAACAGCGAAAATAGGATAGATACCATTTCGAGCCATTTTAACGGCCTGTTTTTACCCATGAGGTATGTCGCCAAAAAATATGAATAAAAGGAATCTGCCCTCTCCCAACGGAAAGGGCAGTTTTATCTTATTTCAGCCAAGCAAGAGGACTGTACTCCCCTTCCAGCAATGCCCCGGCGGAGGACAGCATCCGGGCAGCGTCCGCCCGGGTGATATCATCAGACATGGCACTACTGCCAAAGCTGCCTACCTGCAGGACACTCACCGCTTCCAGGTTTCCAACGGCCTGGGCCGCCCAGGGCGGAACACTTTCCCGGTCTCCATACCAAGCTTCCAGATCCACATTCTCCACTTCCAGAACCCGGTTCAAAAGCGTAGCAGCCTCATTCAAGGTAATGTTCTCCTCACTGCGGAAAGCAACACCCTCGCTGGTAGCGCTGCCCTGGATAATGCCGTCCGCCACGCCGGCGGCAGCGTAGGCCTTGGCCCAGACGGGGATGGCTTCATCATCGGTAAACCCGGTCATGGTGACATCCGTCACATCCCGGCCTGCCATCTCCATGGTCATAGCCAGAAATTCGCTGCGGGAAACAGACTCGTCCGGCTCAAAATACCAGTTTTCTCCGATCTTGCTACCGGTGTAGATCCCAAGTTCCGCCATTTCCTGAGCGGCATAAGCACTTTTGGCATCGGTATCAGAATAGGTGACGCCAGACTTAGTTTTTTGAATGGTAATGGTAACAGTTGCGGGAGCGGAGGTATTTCCGGAACTGTCGGTAGCGGTATAAGTGAAGCTGTCACCACCGGTGACCCCCTCATTAGGCGTATAAACAAAATCAACTCCATCAATGGTGACACTACCCTTGCGGGGTTGGTCCACCACTGCAAAAGTCATGTCCTCCCCCTCTGCATCAGATCCCAGAAACTGGGCGGAATAAGGAATATCCCGGTACGTCTTGATGGTAATCTCCCGAACAGTAGGCGCACCCTCCGGCACAACTTCTGTCTTCTTCCCAAAAAGCGCCGATGCGCTTCCGGAAAGGATCAATCCCGCCAAAATCAAAACGGCGGCGCGTTTGAAATAATCATTTTTCAAGGGAACCACTCCTCCTCAATCGATGTCAGGAGTAGTTTTTTCCCTTGGTGGCGGATTTATACAAAGGACCGCCGAAGAATCGGCGGTCCGGATATTACTGTCTTAACGGCTTCCCCGGCCGTCTTGCCGCAGGAGATCGCTTTTTGATGCCGGAGACTACGCCCATTGCCATATAAAGCGTCAGAACAGAGGAACCTCCGTAGCTGAAAAAGGGCAGCGTAATGCCGATCGTCGGCATTACAAAAAGGCACATACCAATGTTGATAATGGTCTGGAAGATCAGCATGGCGGCCATTCCCACGCAGACATAGCATTCAAATGGAGACCGTGCCTTCTTCGCCACGATCAGTACACGGAAAATAATAGCCAGAAGCAGGGCGATCACCAAAAGACAGCCGATCATACCCAGCTCCTCTCCACATACGGAGAACACCAGGTCCGTCCACCGTTCCGGAAGCGACTGGCCGCTGGCACTCTGGGACTGTGTACCATTCAAAAGCCCCTGTCCCGTAACACCTCCGGAACCAATGGCAAGAAGGCTGCGGGATTGCTGCCAGCCCGCCCCAAGAGGATCGTAAGAATGGTCGAAGATCACCAAAAAACGCTGGCGCATATAATTTGGCATCAGATCCAGGGCCCAAACCGCCGCTACCGCCGCCGCGCCGCCGCACAGCACCAGCACAAACCACCGCAGGGCAAATCCTGCCACAAAGGCCATGCACAAGAAAATAAAGAAAAAGACCAGGACATTGCCCATATCGCCGGAAACAACGAAATAAAGTCCGCAGATGCCAAGGGTATGAAGGCCTACCGATGCGGCGGAAAAGAAAGACTTCAGGTCCCGCTTTTCCTCCTGCAGCCAGGCAAGCTGCCAGCCGAGAAGCAGCGTAAAACTGATCTTCACTACCTCCGCCGGGCCAATAGTCACCGGCAGGAAGGGAAATTGCAGCCAGGCGCGGTTACCGCCCCGCTCCACGCCAAAGGGTGTGAGCAAAAGCAAAATAAAACCCACATTAAAAACCGCCACCAGCTTCCACCGCTTCATCAGCATCTCCAGATCCACCATAGAGAAGGCGATATACACCATCAGCCCCAGGAAGAGAGCCGCCGTCTGGACCACCACATAGCGCTCGGAATCCTTATAACGGGTGGCGCTGAAGATCAAAAGGATCCCATACAAAGAGGCAGAGCAGCAAAGGCCCATCAAAACCAGATCCGCCTGTTGGAAAAAGTCTGCCAATATTCCTTTCAGTCGTTCGATCATAGATATTCGCCTTTCGTAAAACTACTGATTCAGGTTAGTAGTATAGCACAAAGGAAAAGATGTGTAAACGAACAAAATTCTTTTAATAGATTGTTCATCGGCAAAATCTGTGCTATACTGAATTGATTTTAGAAATTTACAGAAAGGATGACACTACGTGGAATTCTTCTCTCACAGTCCTGCGGAGACAGAAGCCCTGGCAGAGCGGCTGGCACTTCACCTCTCCCCCGGTGCTGTCATCGCTTATGAAGGAGGACTCGGTATGGGCAAGACCGCTTTTACCCGGGGCCTTGCCAGGGGCCTTGGCTACAACGGCCATGTCACCAGTCCTACTTTTACCATTGTCAACGAATACGAGGGAACAAAGCTGCCCCTTTTTCACTTCGATATGTACCGCCTGAGCGGAGCGGAGGACCTTTTTGATATTGGCTGGGAGGATTATCTGGACCGTGGCGGCGTATGCGCTGTAGAATGGAGTGAAATGGTTGCCGATGCCCTGCCTCCCGAGACCATTTACGTCCGCTTTGCACGAAGTCCGGAACATGATTCCTGGCGCACCATTTCTATTGAAGGAGTGGACCTGATATGAAGATCCTGGCCATAGAAACCTCTGCCAAAGCAGTGTCCGCCGCCGTGGCGGAAAATGGAAAGATCCTCTGCGCCGGTTATCAGGATACCGGCCTGACTCACAGCCGCACTCTGATGCCGATTGTGGAAGGGATCTTAAAGAATACAGATCTGGCTATTACAGAGATTGATGCCATTGCTGCAGCTGTGGGTCCCGGGTCCTTTACCGGCATCCGAATTGGCGTGGCCGCCGCAAAAGGCCTTGCTTTTGGCGCGGACAAACCCGTCATTGCCGTCTCTACCCTCGCCGCTATGGCGCGGAACGTTGCCTTTTGTGACGGCCTTGTGATCTGCGCCATGGATGCCCGCCGTCAACAGGTCTATAACGCCCTGTTTGATGCAAAGGACGGCTGTCTGACCCGTCTGAGTGATGACCGGGCCATCGCCCTGGCGGACCTTCTGGCAGAGATCAAAGATGATCCCCGGCAGAAAATTGTGGTGGGTGACGGCGGACGGCTGTGTCAAAGCTACCTGGAAACCAACGGCGTCCCCTGCCGTCTGGCCCCTCCCCACCTGCTGATGCAAAACGCTATGTCTGTGGCTCTGGCAGCAGAAGAGCTGGCTGCCGAAGGCAACCTTCTGACATCACAGGAACTGGAACCTGTTTATTTGCGTCCGCCTCATGCGGACCTTCCCAATCGGAAATAAAAAATAAAGGAGAATACTTATGAGCGTACACGTGATGAACCACCCTCTGGTTGCCCACAAAATGACCATTCTGCGCGACAAAAACACCAGCGTCAAGGATTTCCGCGAGCTGGTCAGTGAGATCGGCATGCTCATCACCTATGAAGCTACCCGCGATCTCCCTTTAACTACTAAAACCATCGAAACTCCCATTTGCGAGATGAATGCCCCTACGCTGAAGGGCAAAAAGTTCGCCGTAGTTCCCATCCTTCGCGCGGGCCTTGGCTTGGTAGACGGTGTTTTGCGAATGGTCCCCTCTGCCCGTGTGGGCCACATTGGTATGTTCCGCGACGAAGAAACGCTGGAACCTCATGTGTATTTCTGCAAGATGCCCAAAGATATCGCAGACCGGGACATCCTGATCGTGGATCCTATGCTGGCTACCGGCGGCAGCGCCGTAGCCGCAGTAGACGAGATGAAGAAGCGCGGCTGCAAGCATATCAAGCTCATGGTCCTGCTGGCCGCTCCCGAGGGCATCCAGCGGATGCAGGAGGCTCATCCGGATGTGGATATCTTCTGCGGAGCTCTGGATGACCATCTCAATGAAAAAGGATACATTGTTCCCGGCCTTGGCGATGCCGGCGACCGCATTTTCGGCACAAAGTAAGAAAAAATTCCCCCTCCCTTAGGAGGGGGAATTTTTCAGTAAAGACAGGTATAGATCCCAAACCAGTGGAGCATTGCACCCGTCAGAACAAAAAGATGCCAGACACAGTGGTCATATTTTTTGCTCCGGGCAAAGGGGACCATACCGATGGTATACGCAATGCCTCCCAGGAAAATGAGAAACAGCAATGTCCGGTCATAACGGTAGAGCGTCGGAAGAAAAAGAAGCCCGCTCCAACCCAGGACAAAGTACAGCGTAAAATGGAGAGGTCTCCATCGTCCGGGACCGAAAACCGCCACCAATGTCACACCCAGAAGGATCACCCCCCATTGCATACAGAAAAAGACGATCCCCAGAAGATTTCCCAAAAACACCAACAGCACAGGCGCAAAAGTCCCGCCAATCAGCAAATAAATGGAGCTGTAATCAAGCCGTCGGCAAATGCGTTTCACCGCAGAGCCTGCTGGCATAGCGTGATAGATACTGCTCGAGAGCATCATCACCATCATGCTGATGCCATAGAAACAGGATGCCATCATCTTTAAAGCTGTATCAGAGTGCAACACAAGTAGCACAAAACCCATAATGGAAAAAGCGGCCCCCAAGCCATGGCTCACTGCATTGAAGACCTCCTCCCCGATCGTCAGGCGAGGAGGCTCATTTTTGGCCCGTACCGCCTCCCGGCGGGCAAGACGCA
>JAFOCY010000163.1 GCA_017380995.1 Oscillibacter sp.
ACTGTCACTTGAAGAATGTATTCGCTTTGGCATTTCACTGATCGTATTTCACAGGCGAAAATGGATGAACCAATTGGAAGCGGTATAAGGGAATCGCTGGCTAACATATGGAACGAAAATCTCGTTGGAACAATATTTTTTGCGGGAAACCCTAATTGACAAATTAAGGGCCATTGCAGTATAATACCGTCTGTTGAACGAAGGCGTTCATCAAGGGACTTTTGCCCCCTGATGGACGCCTTCTTCTTTTTTGTGAGTTTTTTCGGGAGGCAGGTATATGACAAAATATATTTTCGTGACTGGTGGTGTGGTATCCGGTTTGGGAAAAGGCATTACGGCGGCATCTCTGGGGCGTCTGCTCAAGGCACGGGGGCTGAAGGTGGCCGCGCAGAAGCTGGACCCCTATATCAATGTTGACCCCGGCACCATGAGTCCCTATCAGCACGGGGAGGTCTATGTGACCGAGGATGGAGCCGAAACAGATCTTGACCTGGGTCATTACGAGCGTTTCATTGACGAGGATCTGAACAAATACTCCAATCTGACCACCGGAAAGGTCTATTCCAATGTCCTCTCCAAGGAGCGCCGGGGCGAATATCTGGGCACTACCGTGCAGACCATCCCCCACATCACCGACGAGATCAAGCGCTTTATTTATAATGTCGGCAGCAGGGCCGAGGCTGATGTAGTTATCACGGAGATTGGCGGCACGATCGGTGACATTGAAAGCCAGCCCTTTATCGAGGCCATCCGCCAGGTGGGCCATGAAGTGGGCCGGGAGAATGCGTTGTACATCCACGTCACGCTGGTCCCCTACCTGAAAGCCTCCGGCGAACATAAATCCAAGCCCACTCAGCACTCCGTAAAAGAACTGCAGGGTATGGGCATCACGCCCGATATCATCGTCCTGCGCAGTGATGAACCCATTGTAGCCAAGAGCATCTTCCGCAAAATCGCCAACTTCTGCAATGTGAAGGCAGACTGCGTCATCGAAAACCTGACCCTCCCCGTGCTCTACGAAGCACCGCTGTTTCTGGAAAAAGCGCAGTTTTCCTCCGTTGTCTGCCGTGAGCTGCATTTGCGTGTTCCGGAGCCGGATCTGCGGGAATGGCAGGACATGGTTGCGGCCATCAAAAGCCGCAGCAAAACTGTCACCATCGGACTTGTGGGCAAGTATGTACAGCTCCATGACGCCTATCTTTCAGTGGCCGAGGCTCTGCGCCACGCGGGTTTTGCCCTTGACTCCAAGATCGACATTCAGTGGATCGATTCCGAGACGATCACAGAGGAGACGAAGAACGGGATCCTGTCCGGCCTGGATGGCATCATCGTCCCTGGCGGCTTTGGCGACCGCGGCATTGAGGGCATGATCCTGACGGCGCAGTATGCAAGAGAAAACAGCATCCCTTATTTCGGAATTTGCCTTGGAATGCAGATCGCCGTGATTGAATACGCCCGCCATGTGCTGGGTATCGCAGATGCAAATTCCGGTGAGTTCGCTCCGGAAGGAGCTCATAAAGTCATTGACTTCATGCCAGGACAGAGCGATGAGATCGACAAGGGCGGAACGCTGCGGTTGGGAAGTTATCCCTGTCTCATCAAACCTAATACGACGATGGCACGCTGCTATGGAGAATTGCAAATCAACGAGCGCCACCGCCACCGCTATGAGTTCAACAACGACTACCGGCAGCCGCTCCAAAAAGCAGGGTTGACGCTCAGCGGTGTTTCCCCGGACGGCAGACTGGTGGAAACGGTGGAACTGACCGGCAGGCCCTTCTATGTGGGTGTCCAGTATCACCCCGAGTTTAAGAGCAGGCCCAACAAAGCACACCCGCTGTTCCGTGGGTTTATTGAGGCAGCGCTGGATGCTGCAAAAGCAAGGGAGAATTGATGATGTATCTTGATTATAACCGGAAGCTGATTTTGAAGAATGGTGAAGAATACTACGGCTATTCCTTTGGTGATCTGACCGACAAAATCGTGGAGATCGTATTCAACACCTCTATGGCCGGGTATCAGGAGATTCTCTCCGATCCCTCCTATACTGACCAGGGTGTTGTTATGACCTATCCTCTGATTGGAAATTACGGCATGGCGGATGATGACTATGAAACCAAAACGCCGACGATCGGCGCGATGATCGTGCGGGAATATAATGATTTCCCTTCCAATTTCCGTAGCACCGCCACACTGGATGCTGTAATGAAACAGTATCAGATCCCCGGGATTTATGGAGTGGATACCCGCCGCTTGACCCGAACCACCCGAAACAGCGGCAGTCAGCCCGCATTATTGACCCGCGCAGACCTTCCTCTGGAAGATGGCATCAAGGCCCTGTCACACGCCCAGATCCCGAAGGATGCTGTGTCCAGAGTCAGCTGTCGTGCGCCTTGGGTATCCCCCTGCGCAGAGCCGCGGTTTCATGTGGTAGCCATCGACTGCGGAATGAAACAGAATATTGTGCGGTCTTTGAATGCGCGTGGCTGCAAGGTGACCATTGTTCCGTGGAATACTTCTGCCACGGAGATCCAGCGCCTGTACCCGGATGGGATTTTTCTTTCCAACGGTCCCGGTGATCCAACGGACGTTCCGGAACTGATTCGAACCGTGAAGAAGCTGCTGGGGAAATATCCTATGTTTGGAATTTGTCTGGGGCACCAGATCATCTCTCTGGCTTACGGCGCTAAAACTTACAAGCTGAAATTCGGACACCGGGGCGGAAATCATCCTGTCTGCAATCTGGAAACTAAAAAAATTGAAATTACCTCGCAAAACCACTCCTACGCAGTGGACAGCGACAGTCTCGGCACCACAAAACTGACTGTGACCCACACAAACCTGCTGGATGGCACTGTGGAGGGCGTGAAGTGCGAAGAAGATCAGGTGTTCAGCGTGCAGTACCACCCGGAGAGCGCACCAGGCCCCCAGGACAGCGCGTATCTCTTTGACCAATTCATTTCCATGATGGAGAAAGGAAAGCAGTATGCCTAAGAGAACAGACATCAAAAAGGTGTTGGTGATCGGTTCCGGTCCCATCGTCATTGGCCAGGCGGCAGAGTTTGACTACGCCGGTACACAGGCTTGTCTGGCTCTGAAGGAAGAAGGCTATGAGGTGGTGCTGTGCAACTCCAATCCCGCCACGATTATGACGGATACTTCCATTGCAGACAAGGTCTATATGGAGCCGCTGACCTTGGAATACATCGCAAAAATCATACGGTATGAGCGTCCGGATGCTATATTGCCCAGCATTGGCGGTCAGACAGGATTGAACCTTGCCATGCAGCTGGAGCAAAAAGGTGTTCTGCGGGAGTGCCGCACGGAGCTTCTGGGCACCAAAAGTGCCAGCATCGCCCAGGCGGAGGACCGGGAGCAGTTCAAGCAGCTTTGTGAGACTCTGGGTGAGCCGGTGCTGCCTTCCGATATTGCCAATTCCATCGAGGAAGGTCTGGAAATTGCCGCACAGATCGGTTATCCCGTGGTGCTGCGCCCTGCCTTCACTTTGGGAGGAACAGGCGGCGGCTTTGCCGATAATGAAACAGAATTTCGTGAGATCATGAAAAACGCGCTGGTCCTTTCTCCCGTCCATCAGGTGTTGGTGGAAAAATCCATCAAGGGCTTCAAAGAAATCGAATACGAGGTGATGCGGGATGCCAACGATACCGCCATCACCATCTGTAACATGGAAAATGTTGATCCGGTGGGCATTCATACCGGCGACAGCATTGTGGTCTGTCCCTCCCAGACCCTGACCAACAAAGAGTATCATATGCTCCGGGACAGCGCCTTAAAGATCATTCGTGCCTTGAAAATCGAGGGCGGCTGCAACGTGCAGTTTGCCCTTGACCCGAACAGTTTTCAGTATTACCTCATTGAGGTCAACCCCCGTGTGTCCCGCTCCTCCGCCCTGGCCAGCAAGGCCAGCGGCTATCCCAT
>JAFOCY010000164.1 GCA_017380995.1 Oscillibacter sp.
AAGGGAGCGGAGATGGTCCTTGGTGCAAAGAAGGGTGCCGGGACGGACAGCGCTGCAGGCGGCAGCCCAGGGCTCGCCGTAGATCAGCTTTTCCCCTGCACCGTAACGCTCATCCAGAGCGGATTGGATGCGGTCCATCAAAGCGGTATCCAAAAGACCCATCAGGTCGAAACGGAAACCATCTATATGGTACTCTTCCGCCCAGTAGAGAACGGAGTCCAGGATATACTTGGCGCACATACTGCGCTCGGAGGCCAGCTCATTGCCGCAGCCGGAGCCGTTGGAGGCAGTTCCATCCTCATTCTGGCGGTAGTGGTACCAGGGGGCGGTGCGCCAAAGCCAGGAGTCCAGCGCGTAGGTGTGGTTGTACACCACATCCATGATGACCCGGAAGCCCTGGCGGTGGAGAGCCTGCACAGCCTCCTTCAGTTCCCGGATGCGGACCTCGCCATGCCAGGGATCGGAGGAATAGCTGCCCTCGGGAATGTTGTAGTTGGCGGGGTCGTAGCCCCAGTTATACTGGTGCTCGGGACAGGTTTCATCCACGGAGCCGTAGTCGTACACCGGCATCAGCTGAATATGGGTGATGCCAAGGCGCTTGAGATAGTCAATACCCGTAGGCTGCAGGCCATCATTGTGGAGCGTAGTTCCGGTGCGGGTAAGGGCGCTGTAGCGGCCACGATCCTCCTCCGGGAAGCCGCCGGCGCGGTCCCAGGAGAAATCCTTCACGTGGAGCTCATAGATGATGGCCTCGGAAGCGAGGGCGGGAGCGGTGTCCTCTTTCCAGCCCTCGGGGTCCGTGCACCGAAGATCCAGCACCATGCTGCGGTTTCCGTTGACGCCGCAGGCCTTGGCGTAGGGGTCTGCGGTGCGGCGGGTGATGCCCTCCACAGTGACATCGTATTCATAGTAGACGCCGTCCAGATTGCGGTCTGTCTCATAGGTCCAAAGGCCCTTTTCGCCCCGGGAAAGAGAGACGGCCTCCAAAGGCTCGCCGCCGTGGCCCTCACGGTAGAGGTACAGCGTAACAGCTTCGGCAGTAGGGGCCCACAGGCGGAACACTGTGCCGCTGGGAGAGCAGAAAGCGCCCAAGGGGGCATCTGTATGAAATTCAGCTTCGAATTCTGCTGAATCGAACCAGTTTCTTTGTTGTAAGAGATCCATAAACGATTACCTGTACTTTAGAAATGAATGTGCATAACACTACAGTTTTGTATTATAACACGAATGCTTCAATTCCGTAAATAGGAAAAGAGAAGCGCTTTCCTAATTTTGCGGCAGGGCTGCGCACAAAGACTTGCGTGGGACCCTCAAAAACGGTATACTATCTTTGCCATCTTGATTTCATGTCATATGAAGACGAAGGAGGAAGGTCTATGACCTACAATGAGATCCGAAAGGACAGTGCCATCTGCACGTATATTACCCAGGCCGATGAATCCCTGGCGGCCCTGGGCTTTACGGAGCACAGCTTTGCCCATGTGACCACGGCGGCAAGCCGTGTGGAATATATTCTCTCTACCCTGGGATATGATGAGCGGAAGGTGGAACTTGGTAAGATCGCCGCCTATCTCCACGATATCGGAAACCTGGTCAACCGTTCGGAGCACAGCCAGTCCGGCGCGGTCATGGCGTTCCGCATCCTGGATAATATGGAATTTCCTGCCGAAGAGATCGCCCTGATCACCACCGCCATCGGAAACCACGATGAGGGCACCGGTGTTCCCGTCAATGCCATTGCTGCCGCTTTGATCCTGGCGGATAAGTCCGACGTGCGGCGCAACCGGGTCCGGAACCAGGACATCTCCACCTTTGATATCCATGACCGGGTGAATTATTCCGTGACCAAGTCTGAACTGGAGATCGATCCCACGCAGACCTATATCACCCTCAAGCTTACCGTGGATCCCCAGTACAGCTCTGTGATGGACTATTTTGAGATCTTCATGGAGCGCATGATCCTCTGCCGCAAGGCTGCGGCAAGGCTGGGACTGCACTTCAAGCTTACCATCAACGGCCAGGGCCTCATTTAAAATCTCAAAAAAGGACGTCCGCAGTTTACTGGCTGCGGACGTCCTTTTTTTGCGGCAGGTCGCCGGTGGCGGGATTTTCCAGAAGGCGGCCTTCCTCTGTGAACCGAGAACCGTGGCAGGGACAGTCCCAGGTATGCTCCCGGGGATTCCACCGCAGGGCGCAGCCCATGTGGGGACACCGGGGCGCTGTGGGGCGAAGAAGATTCATGGCAGACTCAAAGCCATTGGCTGCCAGCTGGGGCCTCCATATGGAGCGGCTGGGGGAAAAGACCGGGGCGTAGGGGTTCTTTTTTCCCTGCACCAGGTCTGCCAGGATCATAGCGCTGACCATGGAGGAGGTCATGCCCCATTTGTTGAAGCCCGTTGCCACATACAGTCCCGGCGTATTTTTGGAGTAAGGGCCGATATAGGGGACTGCATCCAGGCTCATGCAGTCCTGGGTAGCCCATCGGGCTGCGATCCGGGCGTCGAGATAATGGATGCGGGCGAAGGATTTCAGCTCCGCCCATCCCCCGCCGTCCTTTCCGGTGCGGTGGTCCCCTCCACCCAGGAGCAGAAGATCCTTGTAGCTTCGAAAAGAGAGCCCCCCTTCGGCCTCATCCACATACATCCCGTCCACGGGTGGGGCGTTTTCCAGGGCCAGGACATAGGAGCGGTGCTGATAGAGCTTGAGAAAATAAGCGCCGTGCTTATTCAAAATGGGAAAGTGGGTGGCTACGATGATATTTTCCGCCCGGATGCGGCCCCGGTCCGTTAGCACCGTTTTGCCGTGAAAGGCCCGGGCCGCCGTTTGCTCATAGATGGGAAGACCCGACACAAGGGCGGCGAGGAACCGCAGAGGATGAAACTGGGCCTGGTCCCGGAGCTTTACGGCTCCGGCGGTGGAAAATGGGAGGGGGAGGCGGCGGACAAATTCTCCGGGAAAACCAAGCTGGTCCAGTGCGCGCAGTTCCTCCTCCAGCTTTTGGGGATGGTCGATGGAGTAGACATAGGAATCCTTGGTTTCAAAATCGCAGGGGATGGTTTTGGAAAGCTCCCGGTAGCGCTCCAGGGCCGCCAGGTTTGCCTCCAGGTACATTCTTCCTTTCTCCGCTCCGAAGCGGCGCAAAAGAGTATGAGCAAACAGCCCGTGCTGGACCGTCACTTTGGCGGTAGTCCGTCCGGTGACACCCTGGGCCACCCGGTCTGACTCAATAAGAAGGCAGTCCACACCGGCTTTTTTCAGATAATACGCGCACAAAAGGCCTGCCATTCCGCCGCCAATGATCAAAACATCGGTTTTGCGGTCTCCTTCCAGGGGAGGGAAGGAGGGAAGAGATATGTTCATCCAGATAGAATCCATAAAAAAATCACCCGCCATAGTGTGAGCCATGGCGGGTGAGATCATACAAAGAAGATCAAAGAATCCAATAATGCATCATCAGTGCGTTTAAAATGCCGATGATCACACCGGCGGAGACCTGGGTGGGGGTATGGCCAACCAACTCCTTGAGTTTTACCTCCGGGAGGTCCTCGGTGGACAAAATGTTGAAGGCTTCCACCAGGTCATTCAAAAGTGCAGCCTGCTTTCCGGTTTCCAGGCGGACGCCCATGGCATCGTGACAGACGATGATGGCAAAGATGGCGGCCATAGCAAACTGGAAACTGCCGGTACCGCAGCGCAGGGCGGTGAAAACAGCCAGGGACGCCACCGTTGCCGAGTGGCCGCTGGGCATCCCGCCATCTCCGAAAAGCCGCTCGAGGTCCCAGGTCTGATTGACGGCGGCGTTGATGAACACCTTCAGTACCTGGGCGATGGCCCAGGAGGAGAGAGCGGTGAGGAGAAAAGGGTTGGTGATGAGTTCATAAAACCAATTCATGGGGCCTCCTTATCGCAGGAACAGGCGGACCAGCTTCTCGTGCAGCGGCTGATAAGGCCGGTAGCGCATGGGAAGGTCCATCCAGGTCTTTTTATCCACGATGGATTTGGTGTGGGAGAAGGCGTCAAAGCCCTCCTTGCCGTGGTAGCTGCCCATGCCGGAGCCGCCAACGCCGCCAAAGCCCATTTCGCTGGTGGCCAGGTGGATGATGGTGTCGTTGATGCAGCCGCCGCCAAAGGAGCAGCGGGCGGTGACGGAACGGATACGCTCCTTGTTTTCGGAGAAAAGGTACAAAGCCAGGGGATCGGGACGGCGGGCCGTCAGCTCATAGATCTCCTCAAAGTCCCGGTAGGTGAGAATGGGGAGGATAGGGCCGAAGATCTCCTCCTGCATCACAGGGTCGTCCCAAGTGACACCGTCCAGCACCGTAGGGGCGATCTGGCAGCGGGCGGGATCCACCTGCCCGCCGTGGACGGTTTTTGCCGGGTCCATCAGGCGGCACAGACGGAAAAAATGCTTTTCGTTGATGATCTTGCCGTAGGACGGATCGGCAAGGGGGGTTTGGCCATACTGGCGGCAGATTTCCTTTTTCACCAGGGCTGCCAGATCGTCCTTTACGGCTTCGTGGCAGAGCACATAGTCCGGGGCTACGCAGGTCTGGCCGCAGTTGATGAATTTGCCGAAAACGATGCGGCGGGCGGCCAGAGGGAGATTGGCCGTCTCATCCACGATGCAGGGGCTTTTGCCCCCAAGCTCCAAAACGGCAGGAGTCAGATGCTCGGCCGCCCGGCGCAGAACTTCCTTGCCTACAGATTGGCTGCCGGTGAAAAAGATCAGATCAAAATCCTGGTCCAAAAGAGCCGCGTTTTCCGCCCGGCCGCCGGTGACCACCGCCACATACTCCGGCTGGAAACACTCCGACAAGATCCTCTCCACCAGCGCGCTGACTGCGGGGGAATAGGCGCTGGGCTTTACCACGGCGGTATTGCCTGCGGAGATGGCATTGACCAGAGGGTCCATGGTCAGGAGAAAGGGGTAGTTCCAGGGACTCATGATCAGGACATTGCCGTAGGGAGAGGGATGCTTGTAGCTTTTGGCGGCAAACTGAGCCAGAGGCGTATGGACAACGCGTTTGGCTGCAAACTTTGGGGTGTGGGCAATCATGTAGCTCAGTTCGCTGAGGACCATGCCTGTTTCACACATATAGCTTTCAAAAGCGGCTTTTCCAAGGTCTGCTTCCAGTGCCTGGGCGATGTCCGCCTCGTGGGCGAGAATGGCAGCCTTCAGTTTTTTCAGCATTCGGATACGGAAGTCCACATCCAGTGTAGCGCCGTCGGCAAAGTAGGTCCGCTGGGCGGAGAGAATATTGGAGATATCTGCTGCGTTCATAGGAAGGCTCCGTTCTTTGTGATTTCTTCTATTGTACACTGGAATGGCCAGGATGAAAACCATTATTTTATAAACAAAATGGGAAACGGCCGCCTTGCAAAGCGGGGCGGGATACCCTATAATTAAATCTATCTATGAAAAAATCGGAGGAAGTCCCCCATGAATCGTCTTGCAATGATGGTCCTGAAAAATTTGCACCGTATCCCTTCGGCTTACGGTAAGCTCTGCCGCTACGCAAAGCAGCCTGAAAACTATCCCGAAGAGGAGATGTACCGCCACATCCAGTATGTTCTGGGACTTGCGGTGAAGGCGGGCAATGTGGAGGTCCGGGTCCATGGCAAGGAGAATATCCCCCAGGAGGGTGGCTTCATGCTTTGCAGCAACCACCAGGGCCTTTTTGATGTTCTGGCCATCGCCTGCAACTGTGATATGCCTATCAGCGCGGTCTATAAAAAGGAACTCAAGGATATCCCTCTGGTCCGGGAAATCGCTAAGTGCACCAATGCTTTTGCCATGGACCGTGAGGATGTGCGCCAGTCCATGACGGTGATCCAGAATGTTGCCAAGGAACTCCAGAAAGGGCGCAATTACCTGATCTTCCCCGAGGGTACCCGCAGTAAAAAGGGCAATGAGATGCTGGAGTTCCACCACGGGACCTTCAAATGCGTGGTGAAGGCCAAAGCGCCCATTTTGCCCATCGCCGTTATTGATAGCTACAAGGTTCTGGACCAGAAGGGCAGCGCCCCTGTCACCATGCAGATCCATTTCCTGCCTCTCATTCCTTATGAGGCATATGAGGGCATGAAGACCGGCGAGATCGCAGAGCTGGTAAAGGGCCGCATTGGAGAAGTGATCCGGGCCAATACTTCCATATAACAACAGCAGAACCTCCTGTGACCATTCGGGTCACAGGAGGTTTTTCAGTACTTCAGCGCTTCCAGCAGTTCCAGGCGGAGGGTCAGGACTCTGGAAACATGGTAGTTGGTCACGATGTCTTTTTCCATCACGGAACTGAGCTGCCGCCGGTCCCGGACGCAAGCGCCGCAGGAGATAAGCCGCTGGCGGTTTTCCTCGCTGAGACGGCCGGGGACCCCCATGCGGGAGAGGACCTCCATGTGGGC
>JAFOCY010000165.1 GCA_017380995.1 Oscillibacter sp.
AAGGTGGTTACCGTAGAGGTACCGGTGCAGGCGCCGGTAACGGTAGCAATGGCATCAGCCAGAAGGGCCTCCTTCATCTGGGGCATATTGCCCTGCTCATCCACCATGCCGGCACGGGATGCAGTACCCACCAGAGTGCCGATGGTATCGAACATATCAATGATGCAGAAGGTGATCACAAGGGTGACAGCGGTAAACCAGCCCATCTCCAGGAAACCGGCAAAGTTAAACTTGAAGAAGGTGGTATCCAGCATATCCTGCACAGGAGGAACAAAAGAGGCCGCAGAAAGGTTCTCAAAGGGATTCACACCCATCACCAGGAACTCACCGGCCCAGTAGACAACGGCTGCCGCCATCATGCCCAGGAGCACAGCGGCGCGAATTCCCTTCTTGTCCAAGGCAATGATGACAAAAAGGCCCACAAACATGGTGATGACCGTCAGGAGCATCGCGGTATAACCGCTGCCCATCGTGGTCTTGGCAACACCGGGCGTCAGGGCACCGAAAAAGTCCCGCATAACATAGAAGGGGCCTCCGGTCTCGGAGTAGATACCGGCGTTGGATCCAAGGCCGATGTTCAAAAGCATCAGGCCAATGGCGGGAGAAATGCCAAGGCGAATTCCAAGGGGAATGGATTCCACGATTTTTTCCCGGATGTTAAACAGGGACAAGATGATGAAGATGATGCCTTCCATCAGGATGATAATAATGGCAGACTGGAAACTTGTCACATAATCCATTCCGGTAAGGGCTGCCACATTGCCCACCACCACGGCAAAGAAGCTGTTCAGTCCCATGCCGGGCGCCAGGGCGAAGGGCTTGTTGGCCAAAAAGGCCATGGCAAAGCAGCCCACAGCAGAGGAAATGCAGGTGGCCATGAACACACCGTTCCACAGGGGGGAGCCGGTATTGAAGTTGGTCAGCAAATTAGGGTTCAGGGCAATGATGTACGCCATGGTCATGAAGGTGGTGAGGCCTGCCACCACCTCCGTTTTTACCGTTGTACGGCTTTCAGATAAACGAAACAACTTTTCCATATGTTCTCCTTTCTTTTTTCCTCAGTAGAGGAATGTTTCACACAAATAATATTCCATCCATTGGAAAGCCTTCAGTTTCTCCTGTCCCTGGACGGAAAGGACATCCGTCAGGCATCCGTTTTCCATAAAGCGTCCCAAAGAGGTGATGACGGGAAGGGTCTTGCGGATCTCGTTTCCTGCCTGCATCCAGGCGCTGCCCTCCCATCCAAGGCTTTCAAAGACCTCGTTCATCAAGAAGCAGGAGGAAACTGTATCCCCCTCCCCCACGAAATCATGGCCGATGGTTTTCTTTGCCGCATCGTTGGCCCAGATCAGATACCGGGTTCCGTAATAATTGAGGAACCCTTCCTCCGTGGAGGTATCCAGGTCTGCGCCAAGCTCCATGTAGGCGCTGTTGCCGTCTCCCAGCCAGGGCATATGGTCCCCATAGACCACCACGACAACGCTCCGCTCTTCCCTTTGCAGTTCGTCCAGGAATATCCGCAGCTCCTGGGCCGTATCCTTGACAGAGGCAAGGTAATTATCCACAATGAAGGTGGTCTCTGTGGAGTACCTGCCATCCGTGAAGCTTTCTCCCTTCCACTGGTTCTCCGTAGTAGCGTAGGGACCGTGACCCTGATAGGTGACATTAAAGGAGAAATAGGGGTCTTCTCCCCGGTTGTTCCGATACAGCTCCAAAATCTCAGGGAACAGCAGCCGGTCCGCCGCCAAATTCACACTATCTACCTGGTTATAGTAATTTTCGAAATAGTAATAGGTGGGCAGGCCCAGATAGCTGTTGACATTCCGGCGGTTATAGAACCACTGGTAGCTGGGGTGACTTCCCTCTACGGTGTAGCCCTGGCTTTGCAGGTACCAGGCGTGGGAGTTGGTATCGGTCCGGAAATCTCGCAGGTCCGTATAGCCTGTAAGGAAGGCCCGCTCCGTATCCACGGTGCCGCCGGCAAAAATGTTGGTGATGAGATTGCCTGTCACACTCTCTGCCTCGATGGCGTGGAAGGTAGAATAGGCCTTCTCAAAATCAATGCCCTCCACATTCTCAAACCGGGAGAAATCCGCAAAGGCCTCCAGCTGAATGGTGATCAGATCCACCTTTTTCTCCTCCGGAATATCCGCATCGGTGTAACCGGCCAGCATCGCGGCAGTTTCCGCCTTGTCATAGCCCTCCGGCTCCTTTGCCGCACCGGCGGTGATGGAGTGAAGGAAGGGATAGACAAATCCCTTGGAGACATAGAGCTGGGTAGCGGCCCAGCGGTTGATATGGTCATAGTTCGCGGTAAGGGTATTGTACACCCGCTCAGAGGTATAAGCCTTGCTTGCCGGGAAACAGGCAAGGAGGATCACCGCAGCGCCGGCAAAGCGGCGTTTTTTCCCCGGAATACCCCGGGCGGTGAAATACAGCACCACCGTACCGAAGATCAGGCATACTACTCCGAATACAATGCGTTTATCCGGGGTTAAATCATAACTCGCTGTATTCGTAATAGACAAGGCCTCCCGGATATTCCGCATATCCTGGAACATCAGAGGATCATCCCGAAACAAAAGCTTAAAGTAATTTCCGATGGAAAAGCCCAATGTCACAAAACCGGTGAGGAAAAAGCTCAGTGCGCTTCTTCCCGTCAGACACCACAGCAGCATCTCAAGTCCCACCACCGGCGCAAGGTTGAGCGCAAGGATCAGCGGATGGGTAAAATAGCTGTAGAACACATTGGGGCTGTAACTGCCGTAGGCGAACAGCAGGGATACCCCGCCAAGGCAGATACCGGAGGCCAGGACCAGAAAGAAGTTCCAGGCCCAGAAAAAAGCGGTCTTCTTTTTGTCCAGCCCTGTACAAGAGGCCTGAAACAGCCAAAAAGATCTCATAGGAGTTCCTTTCCAAAACAAAGGGTGAAAACGGGAGAGCGGTGCTCTCCCGTTTATCTTTGCCATCAGGCAAACATCTTAATAATACAGCTTCTCCTCGAAGTAGGCCTTCAGCTCGCTGATGGGCATACGCACCTGCTCCATGGTATCACGGTCACGAACGGTAACGCAGTTGTCGGCAGCAATGCCCTTGGCCTCGTCACCCACGGTATCAAAGTCGATGGTGACGCAGTAGGGAGTACCGATCTCGTCCTCACGGCGGTAGCGCTTGCCGATGGAGCCGGTCTCATCGTAGTCCACCATCCAGTACTTGCTCAGCTCTGCCTGGACCTCACGGGCCTTGTCGCCCAGCTTCTTGGAAAGGGGCAGGACGGCGATCTTGAA
>JAFOCY010000166.1 GCA_017380995.1 Oscillibacter sp.
AACGCCACTGGGAGCTGCTGGAGGAGGGGAAGATCACCCGGGACCAGGTGAAACGCCGGCGCTTTGAACAGCTCTTTGGGGAACTGGGGCTGCCCTGTGACAGCGATGCCATCTGCAAAGCATACGAGGTAAATCTCTCTCAGGGTCACTTTTTTGTTCCCGGAGCGGAGGTGCTGCTGAAGAC
This sequence comes from Oscillibacter sp., assembly GCA_017380995.1. Classification (GTDB taxonomy): domain Bacteria; phylum Bacillota; class Clostridia; order Oscillospirales; family Oscillospiraceae; genus Oscillibacter. Next base: position 185 of record JAFOCY010000166.1, read on the forward strand.
CTTGGCTCCCGTATACGACCTTTATATTGCCTCCAACGGCGGCGCGAAGGTTCAGAAGGCCCGGCTGGATTCCGCGGGGATCCGCCCCTATTTCAAGGGCTGCTTCATCTCGGAAGAAGTGGGAGCCAATAAGCCAAGTCCTGCGTTTTTTGAAGCCTGTTTTGGGGCGATCCCCGGCTTCGAAAAGGAAACGGCGGTGATAGTGGGAGACAGCCTCACCTCTGACATCCGGGGCGGGCGGAATGTGGGGATTCGGACCATCTGGTTCAATCCAAGCCGTAAGCCTGCCCGGAAGGACATTCCGGCGGACTATGAATTCCATGATCTTTTGGAGCTTCCCGGGCTCCTGGAGAAACTTTAAAGGGAAAGGGCTGCTGTGCAATGCACAGCAGCCCATTTGCATGAACGTTTGAAAAGATCCTCACTCCAGAATATACACCGTGCAGCCGCGGCGGCCGAACTGGATACATTCGTTGTAGGTATCGTGATAAAGGTCTAACTTGTTTCCCCGTATACCGGTGTCTTCGGCAACGGCGGAGCCGTAGACGATCCCGCCCTTGGCGACGATGAACATCCGGGTGCCCAGGGGGATCACCTTTTTATCCACGGCCACAACGCCCTTGCGGACGGTGGTGCCGGTGGCGGTGCAGGTATCCACGCCGTCATAACCGGCGGTATAGGCGGTGGCAGTCATGTCTCTGACGGCGGAGAAAGTCATGGTGGCGCCGGAGGCAAAGTACAGGATACCGGTACCGTCTTCCCTGGTGACCACGTTGACCAGGGCGTCATTGCGGTCTACAGAGTCCACGCGGGTGCCGTATTCCACGATCTGGGGCACTACGGTGGTATTCAGCTCCTCCACGAACTGGCGGCTGAGCTGTACGCCGTTAGACCAGACCACCTCATAAACGCAGGTGCTGACGCCGTCTTGTCCCTGCTGTACCACCTGCTCGGTACCGGCAGGGAGGGTGGGGTTTGGTACCCGGGTCACAGGGAAGGAGACCTCTTCCACCACGGTGTCGTAATACGTGATGTCGGAGGAGATGGTGATGGTGACGCCATTTGCAACGTCCACCGCCACCATTTCGATGGGGCTGGGCGCGATGTGCAGCCGGTCCAGAAGGGCAGAGACCGTCTCGCTGCGGGACTGGACAGAAAGGATGGCGCCGTTATGGCGGATGGTCACGGTCTGTCCGGCGGTGAGGGTGATCTCGTGCCCGCTGGACTTTTTGGTGACGTCGATGAGCTGGGAGGAGATGTCCGCCCGGACACCCTTTTCCAGCACGATGGCGGAGTTCTCCGCGCCGGTAATGATATACAGCGCGTCCGCCCAGGTGGTGGCAGCTGTGCCGGTGAAGAGTACCGCTGCCAGGGCGGCAGAGATGCGGCGTAGCCGAAGTTCATGCAAATTTTTCCGCAGGTGCAGTGTTTTCACGTTCGTACCTCCTGAAAAATCGTTTCCTGCCGGCAGGCCCATAAGAGGCGAAACCGAATTGTAACTTTTGTTACCGGACAGAAAACAGGATTTAGTATACACTTTGTTCCCACTTTTGTCAAGTATATGCCGGCTTTGCAGAAAAATGCCCCCACTTTAGTCATGTTTATGAAAAAATGGACTTTAGAAGAATGGACAAAAAAGTTAAAAAGGTTACAAAATGGTAACAATATTTAGGGAGAAAAAACGGCGGCATACCATGGAATGTGGTATGCCGCCGGTTTTTCGGTTTATAGAATATGGCACAGAAGGATGGGCATGAGGCAGGCGGGGACCAGGTTCATGACCTTGATTTTTGTAACCCCAAGCATGTTCAAGGACAATGCCGCGATGAGAAGAGAACCCACACAGGTCATCTCGTTTTGCACGGCGGCGCTGCCGATCAGGGGAGACAACACGCCGGCCAGTAGGGAGATGGAGCCCTGGTAAAGGAAAATGGCCACTGCGGAGAACATGACGCCGATGCCCAGGGAAGAAGAAAAGACAATGGAGCTGATGCCGTCCAGCACGGACTTGGCTTTCAGGGTGTCATAGTTTCCGGTGAGGCCGTTTTCAAGGGAGCCAACAATGGCCATGGCGCCCACGCAGAACAGGAGGCTGGCGGTAACGAAGCCTTCGGCAACGGAGGAGTCGCCCTTTACAAAGCGCTTGGTTTTGCACTGGAGCCAGTCGCCAAGATTCTGCATCTTCCGGTCCAGGTCCAGGGCTTCACCGATGATGGCGCCCAGGGCCATGGAGATAATGGCTACCAGGGTGTTCTGGCCCTTCAGGGAGCCGCTGATGCCGATGTAGAGCACGCACAGGGCCACGCCCTTCATGATGGTGTCCTGAAGCCGGGCGCCTAAGGCGTTGATGCGGGGGGAGAAGGTGAACCGTCCCGCCAGATACTTGATCAAAAGGCCGATCAGAGAGCCGCCCACCACGGTGGCGGTATTGATGATGGTGCCTGTCAACATAAAAACCACTTCTCTTTCTTTGGAAAAGAAAGGAGCCGGCGGTGAGCCGGCTCCTTGTTATGTGTTGGATTTAGCCAACGAACTGCATACCGAAGTCGCTGGCAGTGATCACACTCTCGCCGGGGAGAGTGGCCATCCACTCGTTATAAGCAGTGTTCTTCAGGTTGGAGAGAACCTCAAACTGCCACATGGGGACATTTTCCTGAACGAAGTACATCACGTGTGCGCCATAAGGAGTTTCCACAACGCCGGTGTCACCGGTCTTACGGGAAGCATCGAAGCACCAGTCCTCGAACTCCTGGACCATCTGGCCGCGGTAGACGTTTTCGTAGAGGCCGCCGGTGTACATGGAGCCGGTATCCTCGGTGTTGGCCTCAGCCAGGGCGGCAAAGCTCTCTTCGGTAGCCTCACCGGCCTTCCACTCCTCCAGCAGAGCGTCGGCCTTGGCCTTGGCGGCAGCCTGGAGCTGAGCGGCCTCTTCCTCATAGCCCTCGTCCTCGCTGGTGAGCTGGCCGGCCTCAGGCTTGATCAGGATGTGGCGGACGTCCATGGTGTTGTCCTCGCGGCGGAAGCGCTCACCGAAGACGGCAACATAGTAAGTGGTGTCGCCATCGATGATGGTGGCCTCGCCGTCCTTGCGTGCCTCGTCAAAGAGCCACAGGCCCAGATCGGAGGTGAAAGCGGTAGCCTCGTCATTGGAGGAGTAAGTAGCATTGTCAATGCTGTTGGCCAGAGCTTCCAGGTTGCCGCCGGCCTTATAGTCAGCCAGGAGCTTCTCGGCAGCGGCCTTGGCAGCAGCCTTAGCGGCGGCCTGCTCGGCCTCGGTGGGCTCCACGGTGTTGCCTTCGGCGTCGGTGGTGGAGGGGGCGGTGCCCTTAATGGCAACGCTCTGGTAGGCAACGCGGTCATAGCTGGAAGGAGCGGCCTCATAAGCGGCGGTGATCTCATCCTCGGAGAACTCCAGGCCGTTGTAGTAGGCGGAGATGTAATCGCTGTACTGGGCAACGCGCATCAGCTGCTCGGAGAAGACCTTCTCGGTCATAAGAGCGCCGTAGGCGTTCTGCAGGTAGACGGGCAGGTTGACACCATTGGCGGCAGCGGTGGTGTTCAAAGACTCCAGAGTACCGTCATGCTGGGCCTGAACGCTTTCGGTATAGGCGAAGCCCTCGTTGGCAGCCATCTTCAGAACATTCTGGATAGCGGCCATCTGCTGCTCGGTCTGGTCCATGAAATAATCGCCCCAGGTGGTGCCTTCTTCCACGCCCAGCATGCCGGCAGCAGTTTCATTCATGACCTGCTCGTCGGGGGAAGCGGTGGTGTCCAGGCCCATGTAGCTGACGAGGTAGGAGTAGTTATTCAGGAAACCATTATAAGTATTCCAGTAATAGAAGCTCACCTCGGCGGCAGTGTACTTCTCGCCGTCGATGGTCAGTGCAGTAGCCTTCTTGGGGATGATGTTGGAACGCCACACCAGGCACACCATCAGGGCCAGCACAAACACCACGCCGATGACGGCATACAGGATGTTGCTGCGCTTTTCCTTCTGGGCCTGCTGGGCTTCCAGTTCGGTCTTGGGGTCAGTGATGCCGGATTCCTCCAGCTCCTGACGGATCTGCTTTTCTCTAGATGCGCTCATTTGTATTCAGTCCTCTCAGTTCTTTGCCGGTGCGCTGTTGGACCGGCGGTTGTATTGGCACATTGAAACATTATAGCGGAAGATCATCCATTGTGCAAGTGGAAAATGTGGCCCATACTATAATACAAGGAAGTATATATGCGCTTGCTGAAATAAAACTTAAAAAGCGAAAAAGCGGGACCATAGATCATGCTGGTTTTTGCCCGCATACGCTGAAAACTCAAAATCGCCCAAAAACCGAAGTTTTTGGGCGAAGACAAAGAATACCCCGCGAAGCCGTGTAGACCTCGTTATAACCTGCACCTTTACGGACAGGTGGGTCGCCTGTGGGCCGCTTCATCGCTTCCAACATCCAGCCGCAAACAGCAGCCGGGAGGCCTGCGAACCACGAACCAAACCAGCATCCCTTATAACGAAATGTGGGTTAAAAAAGATCTATCACGAACCACGCAGGGTACAAAACATATTTACTGAATGTGCTACTATAGTATTACCACATTTTTAGGCCCGATGCAAGAGGGAAAGTTAACCGTCCTCTTCTTCCTCAGCAAAGAGCTCTTCCATGAACAGGTCATAAACGGCCTCGGCCTCTTCCTCGCTGTCGGGCAGGGAGAGGAGCTCTTCACCGTTTTCCACGATGACCTTCATGATAACCAGGCCGCCCTCCTCTTCGCTTTCCTCCTCATCCTCGGATTCGGTGGTCTGGAAGATCTTATAGGCAACGCCCTGGTATTCCAGGTCACTGAGGAACTCCAGCTCGAATTCCTGGCCGTCTTCATCGGTCAGCGTGATAAACATGGGCTCTCTATCTTCATTCATGATAGGGTCCTCCTTCTTTTTCGTTGCTCCTATTCTAACCTAAGACGGCAGAGAATGCAAGCGGAAAAGGAGTGGAAATGCGGCTTTAAAAGTGGTGAAAAACTTTTCAAAAAAGGGAAAAGATATTAAAATTGAGATCAAAAGTGCGCTTTTTTGATAAAAGTGGACATTTTCGGTGTTGACAGGGGATGATACAATATAAGTATTATGGATACTATGGACTATTATAGGTTTTTGCGCATTTTTTGAAAGATGGGCATTGGAACGATCATACAAGGAGGTACCTGATTTGGAACACGAAAAGAACCGGCGTGAAGCCCCCGCTCCCAAGAAGCGGAAAAAGCGCCGTGGCGGCAGTGTGGTGGGAGCTATTTTCCGCCTGCTGTTTACCCTGATCCTGATCGGCGGCTGTACCGGCGCTATGTTTTTGTGGATCTTCAAGAATTATGTAGATACCACCCTGGCTCCCACGCTGCAGATCCGGGCTGAGGATTATACCATGAAGCTCAGCTCCTTCATTTATTACCAGGACAGGGAGAGCGGCGAGTGGGTGGAGTATCAGACCATCTACGGCGATGAGAACCGCGAGTATGTGGAGATCGAGAAAATGCCGGACATGCTGTGGAAGGCTGCTGTGGCCATTGAGGACGAGCGCTTTTTCCAGCATGAGGGTGTGGACTGGCAGCGTACTGCCGGTGCGGTGCTGAAGTTCTTTGGAAACGGCAGCAACACCTACGGCGGCTCTACCATTACCCAGCAGATGCTCAAAAATATCACGGAGGATAATGACGGTACTGTCAACCGCAAGATCCGGGAGATCTTCCGGGCCCTGGAGTTTGAGAAGAACTATGAGAAGATGCAGATCCTGGAGCTGTATCTGAACAATATTTATCTGGGTAAGAACTGCTACGGCGTTCAGGCTGCCGCCGAGTATTACTTTGGCAAAGATGTTTCCGAGCTGAGTGTTGCGGAGTGTGCCTGCCTCATCGGCATCACCAATAACCCCTCCATGTACGGCCCCATGTCCACGGTGGTGTTTACCAACTCGGAAAAGGGAACCGTCACCACTGCCCGGGAAATGAACAAACGCCGCCAGGAGACCATCCTCTGGAAAATGTATGATCCCGAAACCGGTCTTTGTTACCTGACCGAGGAGGAATACCGTGCCGCCTGCGACGAGGTCCTGCATTTTACCGATGGGTCCACTTCCTCGGATGAGATCGTGGGTAAGGATGACAGCCTGAAGATCAACGACTGGTTTGTGGAGCAGGTCATCTGGGACGTGTCCCGGGATCTTGCCGCCAAGTATGATATTTCCGAAGGCGCCGCCCGTACCATGATGTACTCCAGCGGCTTCCACATCTATACCACCATGAATCCTAAGATTCAGGATATTGCCGAGTCTGTCTATGAAGACCGAAGCAACCTGGACCTTACCAGCAGTGACGGCCAGCCCATTCGCTCTGGTATCACCATCGTGGAGCCTTCCACCGGCAATATCGTGGCCATTGTGGGCGATATGGGGGAAAAGAGCGGCAACCTCATCACCAGCTACGCAACGGACCGCCGCCAGGTGGGCTCTTCCATGAAGCCCTTGACGGCTTATGCCCCCGCATTGGATTCTGCCTCCATCACCCCTGCCACCACCTTTGACGACTATCCCATCCAGCTGCTGGAGGACAACCCCTGGCCCAAGAACTCTCCCAACAAGTACCGGGGCTATGTCTCTGTGGGTACGGGCGTTCAGCACTCCATCAACACCATTGCGCTGCAGTCCCTCCAGGCCGGCGGTCTGGCAGAGGCTTTCATCTTTGCAACGGAGAATCTGGGACTGAGTCTGGTGCCTGAGGATATGAACCTTTCCTCCCTGGGCCTTGGCGGATTGACCTATGGTCTCAATACGGTGGAAATGGCGTCGGCCTATGCGGCCTTTGCCAACGGCGGCGTCTATAATGAGCCCCGCACCTACCTCAAGGTCACCAACGCCGACGAGACGGAGGTCATCCTGGAAAATACCTCTGAAAGTCATGTTGCAATGAAGGAGACCACCGCTTACCTGATGACCCAGATGCTCCAAACGGCTGTCAATGCCGGTACAGGCACCCAGGCGCGGTTCAGCGGTATGCCTATTGCCGGTAAGACCGGTACCACCAGCGATAACTTTGACCGGTATTTTGCAGGCTACACTCCCTATTATTCCGCTGCGGTCTGGACCGGTTATAAGTATAATGCCAAAATCAGCTACTCCGGCGGTAACCCGGCCATCACCATGTGGAAGAAGGTCATGGAAAAGATCCATGAGAACCTGGAATATAAGGACTTCCCCAAGGTGGATGATTCTGAGCTGGAGACGGTCACCATCTGCATGGACAGCGGCCTTCTGGCTACCGATGCCTGCGCCAACGAGGTTCGCGGTAACCGCGTCACCACCAGACAGGTGGTAAAGGGTACCGCCCCCACAGAGGAATGTCCCCTTCACTCCTATATCAGCTACTGCCCCGAGGGACAGTGCATGGCTACGGAGTACTGTACCGATACCGTCCAGAAGAGTGCGCTGAACTGCGAGCGTGAGGACTACGGTCCCAAGATCGTGGCGGAGGATGATGCCTATACCATCGCCGGCATGGAACGGGCTGTTGGCCTGCGGCCTACCATTGCAGAAGACGGCACGGAGGTCTATCCCGAGGTGATCGGCTGTCCTGTTCACCAGCATGCACCCCTTATTCCGGAGCTGCCTGAGAACTGGGATGAGTGGCTGGATTGGCCGGAGGCCTGGGGCGATCCTTCTGATTGGGAAGACATCATCACGGATCCCAACGACCCCAACTATGATCCCAGCTTCGGCGGTGTCATCCCCGTGCCTGAGGACGAAGAACCTGCAGAATAACAAATGACCCGCCCGGGAGACCGGGCGGGTTTTTGGTTGACGGAGGATAGGGGAAATGATATCCTTGTAGAAAAAAAGGGAGGTACAGGCATGTTTTCCAAAACACTTGGGATCTGTCCCGGCGTGACCGCTGTCATCGGCGGGGGAGGAAAGTCTACCCTGCTCCGCCGACTGGGGGAGGAACTGAGCCGGGAAGGGTCGGTCCTCCTTTGTACCACAACCAAGATCTATCCCTTTTCCGGGATCTCTATTGCCTGTACTGCGGGGGAGATACGGGAGTTTGACGGCCGGCTTCTTTGCGCCGGGACGCCGATAGAGGGGGGAAAACTGACTGTGCCGGAGATCCCTATGGCGGAGCTGGCGGAACGGTTTTCCTATGTGCTGGTGGAGGCGGATGGTTCCGCAGGCCGGCCCTTGAAGGCCCACGCGGCCCATGAACCTGTGATCCCGCCGGAGGCGGAAAGGACGATCCTGGTCCTGGGAGCCTCGGGATTTGGGCAGCCGATTTGCGCTGCTGCCCACCGGCCCGAGCGCTATGCCGCCCTTGCCGCAGCGGCGCTTTCGGCCCCGGTCATCCCTGCCATGGCGGCAAGAGTCTTGCAAGGAGAAAGCCTTCACACAGATTTATTGATCAATCAAATCGAGACTTCAGAGGCCTATGCGGCTGCGATGGACCTTGCGGCACTTGTCAGCGGCCCCGTTTTCGGGGGGAGTCTTCAAAAAGGAGAAATTTTTCTATGCTCGTTGTGATCCGGGGCGCCGGCGACCTTGCCAGCGGTGTTGCCTTGCGCCTGTATCGCGCCCATATCCCTGTTGTGATGACAGATCTGGAAAAGCCCACTGCCATTCGCCGTACGGTGGCTTTTTCGGAGGCCATCGTTCATGGGGAGACCGTAGTGGAAGGTGTCACCGCCCGCCGGGCGGATACGCGGGAGGAAGCGCTGGCGCTTTTGAAAGAGAACGTGATCCCTGTCCTTGCTGACCCCGGAGCATCCTGTATTTCCGCCCTGCACCCTGACGCGGTGGTAGATGCCATTCTTGCCAAGCGCAACCTTGGAACCCGTATGACAGACGCTCCGGTGGTGATCGCTTTGGGCCCCGGGTTTACCGCCGGGGTTGATTGCCATGCGGTGGTGGAGACGATGCGGGGCCATACCCTTGGGCGGGTCTATTATGAAGGGTCGGCCCTGCCCAACACCGGTATTCCCGGCCTGATCGGCGGCTTTTCCGGAGAGCGGGTGCTCCGCGCTCCCGCGGACGGTGTGTTCCGTGCCTGCCTGTCCATTGGAGCTTCTGTCAGGGAAGGGGATATTGCAGGAACGGTGAACGGCGTTCCTATGATTTGTACCCTTACCGGTGTTCTGCGGGGCATTTTGGCCGACGGAACGGAAGTGCACGCGGGAATGAAAGCGGGAGATATTGATCCGAGGTGTAAAGTGGAACACTGTTACATGGCAAGCGATAAGGCACTTAGCGTGGGCGGCGGCGTGCTGGAGGCACTGCTGCACCTCTCAAATCCTTACAAGGAGGACTGACGATGGCGGAAAATGAAGTGAAGCTTACGAAGCTGGCCAAATGCGCCGGCTGCGGCGCCAAGGTGGGAGCGGGCGTACTCTCTCAGCTTCTGGAAGGGATCCGGGTCCATCAGGACCTCAATCTCCTGGTGGGATTTGACAAGAGTGATGACGCCTCTGTTTATAAAGTGTCTGACGATCTGGCCCTGGTCCAGACGGTGGACTTTTTCCCGCCTATCGCCGATGATCCTTATCTCTTCGGACAGATCGCCGCTACCAACGCTCTTTCCGATGTGTACGCCATGGGCGGCGAGCCGAAGCTGTGTCTCAATATCATGGCTGTCCCCAAGGAGATGCCGAAGGAGGCCGTCCACGAGCTCCTGCGCGGCGGTTATGATAAAGTCTACGAGGCCGGGGCTCTGATCACCGGCGGCCACAGTATTCTGGACGAGGAGCCCAAATACGGCTTGGCCGTGACCGGATTTGTGCATCCTGACCGGGTGCTGACCAATTCCGGCGCCCAGCCGGGAGATGTGCTCCTTCTTACCAAGCCTCTGGGTCTTGGCGTGCTGACCACCGCTGCCAAGGCGGAGATGGTTTCGGAAAGCTCTATGGCGCTGGCTTACAGGCTGATGACCACCCTCAATAAGTCCGCCCGTGACGCCATGGTAAAATACCGGGTCCACGCCTGCACGGATGTCACGGGCTTTGGCCTTTTGGGCCACGGATGCGAGATGGCCCAGGGGAGCGGTGTTACCCTGGAACTGAAGGTTTCCTCCATCGACATGATCGGCGAGGCGGTGGAGCTTGCCCGCATGGGGATCCTGCCGGAGGGAATGTACCGTAACCGCGCCTTTGCGGAGGGAGAAGTGGACCCCGGAGACACACCTCTGTGCTGCCAGGATATTTTGTACGATCCCCAGACCTCCGGCGGCCTTTTGATGGCGGTCCATCCTGAGGATGCCGATGCCCTCTTCAAAGAACTGAAAAGTGTTGTCCCCAGCGCGCAGCAGATCGGAACCGTCCGGGAATATACCGGCGGGAAACATATCCTGCTCCGATAAATGATATCCCCGGACCGAAAGGTCCGGGGATATTTTTAATATTCTGCTTCGATGCGCCGGACCTGCTCATAGAGCCAGTCGTTGGCGGGAGTTGGAATGGAGTGCTTTTGCCCCAGACGGCGGATCGTCCCGGCAAAGAGGTCTACCTCACTTTTCCG
>JAFOCY010000167.1 GCA_017380995.1 Oscillibacter sp.
AGGGTGAACGCCCCATGGCCCGACAGAACAAGGAGCTGGGACGCTTCCAGCTGACCGGTATCCGCCGTGCCATGCGCGGTGTGCCGCAGATTGAGGTCACCTTCGCCATCGATGCCAACGGCATCGTCAATGTCTCCGCCAAGGACCTGGGTACCGGCAAGGAGCAGCACATCACCATCACCTCCTCCTCCAACATGAGCAAGGACGACATCGAAAAGGCCGTCAAGGAAGCCGAGCAGTATGCCGCCCAGGATAAGAAGCTCAAGGAAGAGGTGGAGACCCGCAACCAGGCCGACCAGATGGTCTACCAGAGCGAGAAGACCCTCGCTGAGATGGGCGACAAGATCCCCGCTGACGAGAAGGCAAAGGTCCAGGCCGGTATCGACAAGCTGAAGGAGACCCTCAAAGGCCAGGATACCGATGCCATCAAGGCAGCCACCGAGGAGCTGACCCAGGCCTTCTACGCCGTGAGCGAGAAGCTCTACCAGCAGGCCAATCCCGGCACCCAGCCCGGCCCCGACGCCGGCGCTCAGGACGGCGGCCAGCAGTACTACGACGCTGACTATAAGGTCGTGGACGACGATAACAAGTAAGTTACCCCCTCTTAGCTTCATAAGGGACAGGAAATTTCCCCTGTCCCTTGTGGTGCGTTTATAGAAATGAGGAATTGAGATATGGCACAGCAAAAACGAGATTATTACGAGGTGCTGGGCGTTTCCAAGGGCGCATCCGCCGATGAGATCAAGAAGGCTTACCGGCGGCTTGCCAAGGAGAACCACCCGGACCTTCATCCCGGAGACGCCGAGGCCGAGGCCCGCTTCAAGGAAGTGAACGAGGCTTACGAGGTCCTCTCCGACGCGGATAAAAAGTCCCGCTATGACCAGTTCGGCCATGCGGGCGTGGACCCCAACTTCGGCGCCGGCGGCTACGGCGGCGGATTCGACGGAGGCTTTGACTTCGGCGACCTGGGAGACATTTTCGGCAGCTTCTTCGGCGGCGGTTTTGGCGGCGGCAGCGCCCGGGCCAATCCCAACGCGCCCCAGCGGGGCGAGAGCATCCGGGTGGGCGTTTCCATCAGCTTTGAGGAGGCGGCCTTCGGCTGCGAAAAGAGCGTCACCGTAGAGCGGATGGAGCAGTGCGCCACCTGCCACGGAAACGGCTGCGCCCCCGGCACCACCCCGGAGGTGTGCGACCAGTGCCACGGCACCGGTACCGTTCAGGTCCGCCGGCAGACCCCCATGGGCGTGTTCGCCACCTCTTCCGCCTGCCCCAAGTGCGGCGGCAAGGGCAAGATCATCCACCAGCCCTGCCAGAGCTGCCGCGGCAGCGGCTTCGAGCGCAAGCGCCGCACTATCCAGGCCAGCATCCCCGCCGGCATCGACAACGGCCAGACCATTTCTGTCCGGGGCCAGGGCCACGCCGGCAAGAACGGTGGTCCCGCAGGCGACCTGCTGATCACCGTCACCGTGCGGCCCCATGAGCTGTTCCGCCGGGAGGGCACCTCTGTCCTTTGCGACGCCCCCATCACCTTTGCCCAGGCGGTCCTGGGCGCGGAGCTGGAGATCCCCACCATCGACGGCAAGGTCAAGTACGACCTGCCTGAGGGCACCCAGTCCGGCACCACCTTCCGCCTGCGCGGTAAGGGCATCCCCTCCATCAACGGCCGGGGCCGGGGCGACCAGTATGTCACCGTCTACATCGAGACTCCCCGGAACCTGAACAAGGAGCAGAAGGAAGCCTTGAAGAAATTCGCCGAGGCCTGCGGAGACGACAACTACGCCGACCGGAAGAAGTTCTTCAAGAAGTTTAAGAAATAAGGCCGAAAGGAGAGGGGCTCCATGTATCTTGCCGATTACCACACCCATTCCCGCATCTCCCCTGACGGGAAATTCACCATGGCCCAGATGGCCCAGGCGGCCCTGGACAAGGGCTTTCAGGAGATCTGCTTTACCGACCATGTGGAGCCCATTAACTGGGGAGAGACCACGCTTTGCCCCCTGCCCTACAACTGGGAACCCCTGCGGCGGGAATTTGCCGCGGCCCAGGCGGAGATGGGGGATCAGATCACGATGCGCCTTGGTATCGAGCTGGACGCCATGTTTGATATTGATCACACCATGAAGGTGCTGCAGGGCGCGCCGGAGTTTGACTTTGTCATTGGCTCTGTCCATATGCTCTCCCGGGAGAAGATGGGCGGGTTGGACCTCTATTTCTTTCAGCCGGAAAATGAGGAGCAGGCCCATGCCGGCATCCGTGATTATCTGGATCAGGTCCGCCAGTTTGCACAGTGGGATGGCCCTTACAACGTTTTGGGCCATTTGACCCTGCCCCTGCGCTACCTCAATGAGCTGCGGGGCTTTCACCTGACCTTCGATGCCTATGAGAAAGAGGTGGAGGAGATTTTCCGCAGCCTCATCGAAAGGGGTCGGGGCATTGAGCTCAATACCAACCGGGGCAACGATCCCCTGCCTGGGGAAAAGTGGCTGAAAATGTACCGCCGACTGGGCGGCGAGATCATCACCTTAGGCTCTGACGCCCACGATACCGCCAATATCGGCTGCGCCATCCGGGAGCGGCAGGAACTTTTGAAGCAGTGCGGCTTTGAGAAGTTCTGCACGTTTGAAAAAATGAAACCTATTTGGCACAAATTATAAATAAAAAGGGAGAAATGACTATGAAGATCGCATTGGCTTGTGACCACGGCGGCTACGAAATGAAAGAGCAGATCAAGACCTGGCTCACCGAGCTTGGCTATGAGTACGAGGACTTTGGCTGCCATTCCACCGCCAGCTGCGACTATCCTGAGTTTGCCGCCGCTGCTGCCCGCGCTGTTGCCGGCGGAAGCTGCGAAAAGGGCATCCTTGTCTGCACCACCGGCATCGGCATCTCCATCGCTGCCAACAAGATCAAGGGCATTCGCTGCGCCCACTGCGCCGACTGTCTCCAGGCTCAGCTGACCCGCGAGCATAACGACGCCAACATGATGGCCATCGGCGCCGGCTTCACCGGTCCCAACATGGCCAAGGAAATGGTGAAGGTGTTCCTCACCACCGCCTTCTCCGGCGGCGAGCGCCATGTCCGCCGCGTCAACGGCGTGAAGGCTCTGGAAGCCTAAAAACTTTCCACGAGGAGGACTGCTGATGGCAGGACGTAATTACCATAGCTACCGGGGCAGGACTCCCAAGTGGAAGATCCTCCTCTCCATCGTGCTGGTGCTCATCATTGTGGCCTCGCTGGGCTTCCTGGCCCTCCAGCGCTATATCGTCTATGATGAGACCGGCACCCCGCACTTCCTGCTGCCCGGCAGCAGCGAGGTGCAGCCAGAGCATCCCCAGCAGCCTCACGCCAGCCTTGTGGTGGAGGAGCCGGAGGTGACGGAGGAGGAAGGCTGGCAGCTGTACCTTGCGCCCTCCCCCGTAGTCACCGAAGCGGAGGCACAGACGGTCCTTGCCGCCGCGGCGCGCTGTGACGGCGCGGCTGTCACGGTAAAGGACGAGAGCGGTAAGGTCTATTTCCGCACCCCCACCGCCATTTCTTCCGGGGCGGAGGACGAGACCGCCGGAGCTATCGCCGCTCTGGTGAGCGGGACGGACCGCGCCGCCGCCCGCATCGTCTGCTTTGCAGACCCCAAGGCGGCCAACAGCGATGTGGAGGG
>JAFOCY010000168.1 GCA_017380995.1 Oscillibacter sp.
AAGAACTGCCGCCCGCTCAGCTTCATTGGCTCATTGCGGACCGGGAGGAGGCGATTGTGGTGGAAGCGGTGAAGGAGGGCCTCAGGGTTTACGAAGATCCTGTTGGGGTTCTGACCAACAATCCTCCCTTTGATGAGCAGGTATTCAACCTCAATAACTTCATGCACCTGTCTTCCAAGGACCCGGAGAATCGTTTTTCCCCCCGGCTTTCTCTGGAGGTCTACAGCCGGGGAATGGGAGCATTGGGCCTTCCGGGAGATCTTTCTTCCCAATCCCGGTTTGTGCGGGCATCATTTGTGAAGCTGAACTCTGTTTCCGGGGAAGGAGAAAAGGAGAGCGTAAACCAGTTTTTCCACATTTTGGGGTCTGTGGAGCAGCAGCGGGGCTGTTGCGATGTGGGGAATGGAGCCCATGAGATCACCATTTATACGTCCTGCTGCAATGCGGACCGGGGGATCTATTACTATACGACCTATGAAAACCATCAGATCACCGGTGTGGATATGCACGGGGAGGATCTGGATGGGAGAAGGCTGGTGAGCTATCCCTTGGCTGCGGAAGAACAGATCCGAATGCAAAACAGGATGCATCTTGAGCCTTGAAACCCGGATATTCACGCTGTTGCCGCTACCCGGCGCCGGGACGAAGAAGCTCTTGACTTTGTATTAAAAATTGGTAAAATGATAAAAGCGTAATTAGGTTGGATTTACTTTGGGAGCACCGACGAAACAGCCTGAAAAGTAAATGACCGGGATTAGCGCAGTTGGTAGCGCGCCTGCTTTGGGAGCAGGATGTCGGGAGTTCGAGTCTCCCATCTCGGACCATCTCCGTATGCAATCATGGATACAATGATTGCATACGGAGATTATCTTTTGTTCCTGTGAGTTGCTATTATTTCGATGTTACAATAACGAGGTCTACTAGTTTTTTGCTGTATCGTCGACTATAATAGCAAAGAGTAGGCATTCATAGAAATAATACAGAGGTGGTATAATTGTATATCAACCATATTCTTAAGCGATATAAGTTGCAGATTGATGGCAATCGTATTTATGATCCGATTCGCAAGAAATATGTCGCGCTCACTCCGGAAGAAAGAGTTCGGCAGCAAACATTGAAGTTCATGCTGCAGCGGCTAAAGGTCCCTGCTGGAAAAATCGGAGTGGAGCGGTCCTTAGGTTCCTTAGGCGACATTGGAAATCGAAAGAGAATTGATATCTGCGTTTTCGGGCTCAACGATGAGATCCTTGCCGTTATTGAATGCAAGGCAGATTACATCGGCAGCGGTGAGTCACCGTATTTCCAAGCGTTGGATTATGTAGAGAGCCTAAAGGTGCAGAACTACTTTGTTGTGGATGGCTGGGATATGAATGGCTATCATTACAACTATAGCAGAGGTCAGTTTGATCCAATTGAAGGTGTTCCGACATACGAAGAACTACTGGCATTAACAGATTAACCATTCCTGATTCCAAGAAGGGGGAACCAAAACCCTTTGACTTTCGATGAAGCTTCAAGTAGAATGTGATCTTGGTGATTGCATGGAAGAATACTTGATTCAAGTTGAAGACGAACAGGATCCTATGACGGTAGATAATGAGCCGCTCTTGGGACAGATTTCGTTTGACGAATTACTCGCTTAGTTGCGGCTCAACTGAAATACAATCTGTCCGGCCTTCACGCCCCAAACAATCTATAAGCAATTATGCCTCTGGAAACGTATGTTTTCAGAGGTTTTTGCTTTGTCTCTAAAGAGCTGAAACGAGAAAAACCGCCATTTCTGGCGGTTTTTCTTCGTTTTTGGTTCTTACTTTGAATGGCTGCGCGTGGAGAGCGGATTTACTATATCGCCAGTTCCTTCATGCGCTCTTTTAAGTCCGTGTTGTCCGCCAGAAGATGATAGACCGCATCTTCTGACAGGACCCCTCGTTTGAGATTGCTGGGGATCTTACCGGCGTCGTCATCATCGAAATCCTGACGCCACTGCTCGCTGGTGTAATAAGCAATCAGTTCCTGCAGCTTGTCCTGAACGGTGCTGTATTTTTCCAGAGCTTCAGACAGAGAAGAGACTGCTTCTGTTGCCTCGTCCAGAATTTGCTCCATATAAGTGATTCGTTCGATTTGTTTCATCTCAGTACCTCCGGCTGCGCTTTTCACCATTGTAATCCTCGGATACAAAAAGCGCAACCGGAGCTATTTTGCTGATTTTTCCCAGATTTAGTCTGGATTGTTTGAAAAAAGTATGGTTTTTAGAAAGAAAAACCGCATAATCTGTTGACAAAACGGTGATTGAACGGTATAGTAAAAAGGCCTATGCAAAGGAATGCGTTCAGCCGTTCCAAGCTGGATTTTTATATCAGAACACATTTACGGTAGCCTTATGATAGACTGCCGTACTTTTTTGCCAAGTCGTAGGGAAGACAGGGTGTGTTTTGGTGACACATGGATCGTGTATTTTTTGTTTTGAACGGTGTGCGGACCCGGGCAGAACATGAAAATAAAAAGAAGAAAAACAAAAACCAATGGAGGACAGAAACAAATGAAGAACATCAAGAGACTCATCGCATCTGCTCTGGTGGCTTGCTCTATGCTGGCCCTGGTCGGCTGCGGTGCCAAGGAAGAGGCTCCCGCCGCTTCTGCCGCCCCTGTTGAGACCCCCGCCGCTACTGAGGCCGAGTACAAGCTGGGCATGGGCGTTGTGCTGAGCACCGCCAGCTCCAAGGAGAACAACGCTCAGGTCGATGCTACCGTCGCTGCCGTTGTGCTGGATGACGCCGGCAAGATCGTTCTGTGCCGTGTCGATGTGGCTCAGAACAAGATGGATGTCACCGGCGGCGCCGTTGACACTGCCAAGACCTTCAAGACCAAGATGGAGCTGGGCGCTGATTACGGCATGGCCGGTATCGTTGATAACAACGGCGACGGCGTGATGCTGGAGTGGGATGCTCAGGCCAAGGCTTTCGAGGAGTACGCTGTTGGCAAGACCGGTGCTGAGATCGCCGCCATGGAGACCCAGGAGGCCAACGGTCACCTGATCGCTGTGGATGAGGCCCTGCTGGCTGCCGGCTGCTCCATGCAGATCACCGACTTTGTTGAGGCTGTTTCCAAGGCTTGCGAGGATGCCAACGCCGTTTCCTTCAAGACTGCCGACGCTTTCACCCTGGGTGTTGCCGCCGTCTCCGAGGCTTCCGAGTCCACTGCCGCTTCCGCTGAGGCTGATGCTTCTGTGAAGATGTATTCTGAGTTCGGCGCTGCTGTTGTTGCTGCCGACGGCAAGATCCTGGCTGCTCTGAACGACGCTACCCAGCCCAAGATCACCGTTTCTGTGGACGGCGCTATCGTCGAGGCCAGCTACAAGGGCACCAAGCGCGAGCTGGGTCCTGACTATGGCATGGTTGCTTACGGCGCCGCTATTGCTGAGTGGGATGCTCAGTCCGCCGCCTTCTCTGCCTACACGGTTGGCAAGACCGCTGCCGAGGTCCGCGCCATCGAGACCAAGGAGAACGACCACGGCTATATCGTTCCCGCAGACGAGACCCTGTATGCCAGCTGCACCATGCAGATCACCGGCATGATGGAAGTCATCGCCCGCGCTGCTGACTACGCCCGCTAAAAAGACTTTTTGACCGGACATAGGAGATGAGTGTTTGAAAAGGCTGAAGAAAGAACTGGCTTTATGCTGCGTGCTGACCATGCTGGTCGTTATGACCGGCTGCACTCAGGCGGCAGAGCCTGCCGCAGACCCCATGGGTATGGCATATTTCAACTATTTCGACACCGTCTCCTATGTCTATAATTATGCCGGAGACTCGGCGGAGACGTTTGAAGTTCGCTCCGCCGAGGTTTCTGATATTCTCTCGGAATATCACCAGCTTTTTGATATTTATCATGAGTATTCGGGCATCAACAATTTGTGCACCATCAACCGTCTGGCCGGCGGAGAGCCTCTCCGGGTGGATGAGAAACTGATCAATTTTCTGCTCTACGCAGAAGAATTATATCAGCGCACAGACGGCGAGATGAACATTTTGATGGGTGCAGTCTTGCGCATTTGGCACGATTACCGGACAGCGGCAGGGGAAGATCCTTCCACAGCTGCTGTTCCGCCCATGGAGGATCTTCTGGAAGCTGCGCAGCACATTGATTTTTCGCTGCTGGAGATCGATGCGCAGGCCGGTACGGTTCGCTTGACCGATCCGGAAGCCTCCATTGATGTGGGCGCCCTGGGAAAAGGATATGCCGCCGAACAGGCCGCCGAACATTTGAGAAAACAGGGAATATCCGGTTACGTCCTGAATGTGGGCGGCAATCTTCGTATGATCGGAAGCAAGCCTGACGGCAGCGGATGGGTCACCGGCGTTAAGGACCCCGCCCGGCCCGGAGAGGGGTTTGCCGCGAAAGTAACACTGGAAGATACCTCTTGTGTGACCTCCGGTAATTACGAGCGGTTTTATGCCGTGAACGGCACACGGTATCATCACATCATCGACCAGGACACGCTGTTCCCAGCAGAGTATTGTGATTCCATTACGGTAGTCACCGAGGACAGCGGTTTGGCAGACGCCCTCTCCACGGCGCTGTTCTGTATGTCCTATGAAGATGGCATAGAGCTGCTGGCGTCTTTTGAAGATGTGGAGGCGCTGTGGATCTTTGCAGATGGTACCCTTCGTTATACCGACGGCTTTGGCCAGCTTCTTACAAATTGATGTGGCCCGAGTATTCATCATTCAGAAAAATAATAAGAGGAGGAAGGAAACTGATGCGACCCAAGAAAAACATCTCCACTTTGAAATTGCATCATCATAAGCATACTGCGGCCAGCCAGTCTGTCCGTATTGCTCCCCCCAAGGAAGTTCTGCTTCCCATGACCATGCACGCCGGCGCTCCCGCTGAACCCATTGTTGCAGTGGGCGATTACGTCCGCGTGGGCCAGAAGATCGCTGAGCGCGGCGAAAAAGGCTTCTCTTCTCCCGTTCATGCCACCGTGTCCGGCACGGTCACTGCTATCGAGCCTTACACCCAGGCCGATGGCCGTTCCGTGCAGATCATCCGCATTGAGAGCGACGGCAAAATGGAGAAGGACCCTGCCATCAAGCCCCCTGTTGCCAACGACGTCGAGGAGTTCCTGGAAGTTGTGGCGGAAAGCGGCATCGTCGGCCTGGGCGGCGCTGCATTCCCTCTGTGGGGCAAGCTTGCCGCCGTGCGTAGAAATCAGATCGACACCGTGCTCATCAACGGCGCCGAGTGCGAGCCCTACATCACTTCCGACCACCGCATGATGGTGGAGCACAGCGACCTTATCGTCAAGGGCGTTGAGATTCTGCGCAAGTGGATGAAGTCCAAGCGCTTTGTCATCGGCATCGAGGATAACAAGCCCGATGCCATCGTCAAGCTGCGGGAGGCTTTCGCCGGCGATACTTCTGTGGAAGTGCTGCCCCTGCCCAGCATCTACCCCCAGGGCGCCAAGCAGGTTCTGCTGTACAATGTTACCGGTCAGGTGGTCAAGGGCGGCCAGCGTCTGGCATCCCTGGGCGTTATCATCATCAACGTTTCCTCTTTGGCCAAGCTGGCCCAGTACATGGAAGATGGTATGCCCCTGATCGACCGTATCGTCACCGTGGACGGCTCTGCCGTGAAGGAAGCCAAGAATCTGGTGGCCCCCATCGGCACCCCCATTGAGCATCTGTTTGAGCAGGCCGGCGGTCTGAACTGCGAGCCCGGCAAGGTGCTCATCGGCGGCCCCATGCTGGGTATTGCCGTCAAGTCCATGAGTGAGCCTACCCAGAAGGCCACCAACGCCATCCTGGCCATGACGGAGAAGGAGGCAAAGACCTTCGAGCCTACTGCCTGCATCCGCTGCGGACGTTGCGTTGCCAACTGCCCCGTGAGCCTGAACCCCGCGGCTCTGGCCCGCGCTGCCGAACTGGAGGACGAAGACCAGCGCTTCATCCGCCTGCAGGAGTATTCCATCGGCCAGTGCATCGAGTGCGCCTGCTGCTCCTATGTCTGCCCCGCCCACAAGCCCCTCATGGCCCAGAATTTGCAGGCCAAGCGCTTTGTTAAAAAGTACAAAGCCGAACATACTACGGAAGGGAGGAACTAAACTGTGGCAAATCTGAAAATCTCTGCCGCTCCCCATATTCACAGCGGCGCTTCCTCCAATCGGATCATGCTGGATGTGATTATCGCGCTGCTGCCTGCAACTGCCGCGGCGGTTGTGATCTTCGGCATGAAGTCCCTGAGCGTGCTGTTGTCCTGCGTGCTCACGGCTGTGATCGGTGAGGCTCTGTTCAACATCGTCTGCAAGAAAAAGCAGACCGTGGGTGATTTCAGCGCGGTTGTCACCGGCCTTCTGCTGGCCCTGAACCTCAGCACCAACGTTCCTGTCTGGCAGTGTGTGGTGGGTACCCTCTTTGCCATCATCTGCGTCAAGTGCATCTTCGGCGGTCTTGGCCGTAACTTCGCCAACCCCGCCATCACCGGCCGTGTCTTCATGCTGGTGGCCTTCTCCGCCGTTGCCGGCGGCGCCAACCCCACCATCGTGGATGTGGCCACCTCTGCAACTCCTCTGGAGCAGCTGGGTAAGGGTGAGACCGTGGAGCTGATGGACCTGTTCCTGGGCCTCCATGGCGGCGCCATCGGCGAGACCTGCATCCTTGCGCTGGTGATCGGTTTTGTGTACCTGCTGGTGCGTAAGGTCATCACCTGGCATACTCCCGTGGTGTTTATTTCCACTGTGTTTGTGCTGTACATGGTCTTTACCGGTGATGTCCATATGGCTTTGAGCCAGATCCTGGCGGGCGGTCTTTTCATCGGCGCCATCTTCATGGCCACCGACTATGTGACCACCCCCATCACCACCCGCGGCCGCGTCGTCTTTGCCCTGGGCTGCGGCGTCATCACCTTCATCATCCGTTATTTCTGTGCTTATCCCGAAGGCGTCTCCTTCTCCATCCTTATCATGAACATCCTGACCCCCTTCATTGAGAAGCTGACTGCCAAAGAACCCCTGGGAGGTGTGAAGTAATGAAAGATACCGGAAAGACGCTGGCCGTTCTGGCCGCGCTGTTCGCCGTGTTTACTGCGGCAATGTTCGGCCTGAATACTGTCACCGGCCCCATCATTGAGAGCAACAACTCCTCTGAGGCCTATGCGCCTTTGTTTGCCGTTATGCCCGAGGCTGAGGACTTCCAGGTCCTCTACATGGCTGATGGCAGCGTGGAGACCGCTCTTGTGGATGTCCCTGAGACCGTTCAGGCCATCTATCAGGAGACCTCCGGCCTGGGCTACGCCCTGAAGATGTCCACCACCAAGGGCTATACCGGCGAGGCCATCGAACTGACCTTCGCCGTGGACGCAGAGGGCAAGATCTCCGGCATCCAGCTGGACGCCTATCCTGAGAGCAAGGACTTTGGTGCAGAATATCCCGGCACCTTCATTGGCCAGGACTCCACTCTGGCTGATATCCAGCTGGTGGCCGGCTGTACCTATTCTTCCGTTGCCTTCCGCGACGCTGTCGCCGACGGCATGGCTGCTCTGATCGCAAACAGCCTGATGGCTGAGGGCGTCAAGAGCAATGACCAGCTGCTGCTGGAGCTGGTACCCACTGCCCACACCGGCCTTGTCAATGATAAGGGTATCGCCCAGTACGAGGAGCTGGAGGGCGACGGTGCATCCATCCTCAAGATTCTGAAGGCTCCCAACAACTCCGGCTTCGGCTATCTGGTGCAGGAGGGCGACAGCGCCCTGCTGGCCGTGACCAATGCCAGCGGCAGCGTGAAGATCGTCAATGTTGACGGTGCAGATGTGACTGCCGATTTCGCCGGCGTTGCCGATACCGTCAAGGCCCATACCGAGGCCAACATTTCCGGCAACGTGGACAAGGACATGCAGAGAATGAACATGCTGATGGCTGACGCCGTCATCACCCAGATCCCCGTGGGCGATGTGTTCAACTCCGTGACCAGCGCCTACAAGCTGGAAAAGGACGGCGCTGTTTACTACGGCCTGGTTTCCAGAAGCTACGGCTATGGCAACGAAGTCATGGGCGTGTACTATGTGCTGGATGAGGCCGGTGCCATCGTGGCGATCCACGTGGACGAGCTGATCTTCCATGCAGAGTACTTCTCTGACTATACCCTGGATCCCGCATCCTACAAGGATGGCTTCAAGGGCATGACCGCCGGTACCTGGAGCGACGATGTGGCCCAGATCTCCGGCGCTACCATGACCAGCGACGCCATGAGAGTGGCTACCAAGGATATCTTTGATGCATTTGAAACCGTGAAGGGAGGCGCACAGTAATGAAAAATCTGCGTAACGCAGTTACCGAGAATCCGATGATGGTTCTCTTCCTGGGCGCCTGCCCCGCCATGGGCGCCACGGCCACCGTGCTGGGCGCCGCAGGCATGGGCGTTGCCGTTCTTGTGGTGATGCTGCTGTCCGGCATGGTGATGACCGCTTTGAAGAAGGTCCTCCCCGCCAGCGGCCGCGTTCCCGCCTATGTTCTCACCATCGCCGGATTTGTCTCTATGACCCAGATGCTGATGAATGCATTCCTCCCCGATGTTTACAAGATGCTGGGCATCTATATCGCCGTGGCCGCAGTGGATCTGCTGATCTTCGGCACGGAGGAGTCCGCCGTGGAAGGCGGTGTGGGCACTGTGGTGTCTGCCAGCCTGAAAAACGGCCTGCGCTTCCTGATCATTCTGGTGGTCATGGGCGTTGTTCGTGAGGCGCTGGGCAGTGCCAGCATCGCCGGTAAGGACATCGCCTTCCTCACCGCTTACCGCATCCCCGTGCTGGCCATGGCTCCCGGCGGTTTCCTGGTCTACAGCTTTACGGCTGCGGTTTGCAGCAAGCTCTGGGCCGCGGAAAAGCTGGAGGGCGAAGGCGCTGCCTGCGCTGCCACCGGCATCGCTGAATACAATGAGGAGGCTGCACAGTAATGGAAAACACGATCTTTGCGATCCTGCTCAGCGGTATCCTGCTGAATAACTGCACGCTGCAGAGCTATCTGGGCATTACTACCCTTCTGGGCTATTCTGAGAGCACCAAAAAGGCTGCTGTGATGGGCGGTGCCGTCACCCTGGTGACCACCCTCTCCGCCGCTGCAGCCTGGGCCGTGGATCACTTTGTCCTGGCACCTTTTGGCCTGGAGTACCTGCAGACTCTGGTGTTTGTCACCATCATTCTGGCTGTTTCCTACCTCGCCGGTGCTGCTGCCAAGTCTTCCGCACAGAAGGCTCTGGGCGTCTGGTTCCCCCTGATTGTCCTCAACAGCGCCGTTCTGGGTGTTGCTGTGAACAATGCCGCTGCCGGCTACAGCTTCCTTGAGGCTGTGGTTTCCGCCCTGGCTTCCGGCCTGGGCTTCCTGCTGGCCGTGGTGGTGTTCTCCGGCGTGTGCACCAGAATTGAAAACCAGTATGTGCCCCGTGCGTTCCGGGGCCTGCCCGTACAGCTGATGGTCGCCTGCATCATCGCCCTGGCCCTGTACGCATTCTGATATGGAGCGGGACAGGAAAAAGCACTGGGACCTGCTGCTGATCGGAGGATGCCTCCTCCTCTCTGCCATTCTCTTTACCTTCTCTTATCTTACCAGCGGGGAAGGCGCCGGCGTGATCGTCCGGGTGAATGGGGAAGAGGTGGAGCGGTACAGCCTGTATGATAACGGCACCTACGAACTCAACGGCGGGACCAACACACTGGTCATTGAAAACGGCGCTGCCTGGCTCAGCCACGCGGACTGCCCGGATTCCCTCTGTGTCAAGCAGGGTAAGATCCGCTCCAATGGACAGGTCATCACGTGCCTGCCCAATAAACTCACCGTCACCGTCTACGGAAGCGAAGAGAGCGAAGTAGATCTGATTAGCTGAATAAACGGAGAAAAACGCATGAAAGCATCCAAACTGAGCATTTTATCCCTGAGTGTGAGCCTTGCGATGATCCTTTCCTTTGTGGAAAGCCAGATCCCTCCCCTGGTGGCCATTCCGGGCGTGAAGATGGGTCTTGCCAACATCGCGGTTGTGTTCGCGCTGTATAAAATGGGGTGGAAATACGCTGCGGTGATTTCCGGTGTGCGTGTGTTTCTGGTGGGATTGCTGTTTGGCAGTGCTGTGAGCCTGCTTTACAGTACGGCGGGCGCCGTGGTCAGCTTCTTGTGCATGGTGCTTTTGAAAAAGACAGGGCGCTTTTCCTACACTGCGGTCTCTGTTGCCGGCGGTGTGATGCACAACATGGGGCAGATCGCCATGGCCTGCATCCTCATGAGCACCAATATTCTCAAGTACTATGCGCCCTTCCTGATCCTCAGCGGCACTTTGGCGGGAATCGTCATTGGCTTGCTGTCCGCTGTCCTGGTCAAGCGCATCAACGTGAAAGTATGATACGATACCCCCGGTTTTTCATCATCGAAAAACCGGGGGTATTTGTTTGGCAGCGGAAAAGTCCCTGCTGTGCAGCATTTCGCTGCGCAGCAGGGACTTTTCATATTCAGCATATTTTCAGGGGGAAAGGGAAGAAAACCGGACCTCTCCCATGGTTTTTGTGCACAGGCAAAGGCTGTACTCCGGGGCAAAGGGGAGCAGTTGCAGCTGCGCCCCTTCCATCACCGGAAATTCCCCGGTGGGGGAGACCAGGGAAAAAGAGGCGGGATCATCATAAAAACCGCGGCCGGTGTACTTGACCCAGCTTTCCTTGGCGCACCAGAGCTCAAAAAAGCGGCGGTAATCCTCCCGGGATAAAAACGCATCCTCCCATGGGTGGAAAAAGCGGCGGGAGAGAACTGCCGGTGCGGCGTGGGAGCGGTGGATCTGCAGGTCCAGCCCCAGGGGAGCGGAGGAAAAACCGCAGAGCCACCAGTCTTGGCTGTGGGAAATGGAAAAATGAAGATCCGGGCGGAGGGAAAAGGAGGGTTTTCCCCAGGGATTGGTCTCCAGAGGGCCCAGTTCCTCGGCCGAGAGGCCGGAGAAGACCCCGGCGGAGCGGTACAGCAGGGCGTGAGACTGCCTGTCCTCTTCCGGGGACAGGCAGTAAAAGATGGTCACAGCGGGACCCGCCATGGTCACGGCTCCGTAAAGCCCTTCTGGGCAAGGTAGGCGATCACGTCTTTTACCTGGTGGAGCTGCCAGACTTCGCGGGTGGGGATGCTGGTATCAAAATGCTCTTCAAAAGCGCTGATGATGTTCATCACATCAAAGGAATTGAGGGCCAGATCCTGCACAAAGTCGGTTTCATAGGTGATGCCGGATTTTCCGGTCACATCGTAGATGATATCTTGGATCAGTTGCAGCATGATGGATTCTCCTTTTGTCAGTTGCCGTGGCGCTTGATCTTCTTCGTGCCGGTCTTGTTGAATTCTTTCTCCCGGATGTTCACCAGCTGGATCTGCTGGTAAGTGGGGAGGGTGTTGTTGATCTTATCCACCTCGTGCTGGAGGTGCTCCAGGATCTCGTAGGAGGAAAGACCTTCCGTGCGCTGGGGGTCGGGATAGATGCTGGCGGTGAGCTTCACATCGTCTGCAAACACGCCGTTGGCGGTGCCGGTGACCAGGACTTCCTTGACCATGGGGATGGAGGAGATCAGTTCCTCCAGCTTTTCGGGGGAGACCTTTTTGCCGTTTTTGAAGACGATCAGGTTCTTCTTGCGGCCGGTGAGGAAGAGGAAACCGTCCTTATCCAGATACCCCAGGTCACCGGTTTTGAACCAGCCGTCCGAGGTCAGGGCCTGGGCGGTCTCTTCCGGATTGTTGTAGTATCCCTGCATTACAGAGGGGCCACGGGCCCAGACTTCGCCCTCCTCGATGCGCAGCTCCACAGTGGGCAGGGGGCGGCCTACGGAGCCCAGCTTGTTGTCGTAGTTGCAGTTGACGGAGATCAGCGGGCAGCACTCGGTGATGCCATAGCCCTGGAGCACCTGGATGCCCAGAAGCTCAAACTCCTCGGCAATTTCCTTGCTCAGGTGGGCGCCGCCGCAGATGATGAGCCGCAAAGAGCCGCAGATCTTTTCCCGCAGGGCGTCAAAGGTTTTGAAGTTGGCGGGAAGGTGGAATTTCTTGCATACGGAGGCAGCCTGGATCAGCTTTTTCAGAGACTCGGCCTTTCCTGCCTTTTCCACCCCCAGCCACAGCTGGTTGTGGATGGCCTCCAGCATCAGGGGGACCGTCAGCATGGAATCCGGGGAAGAGAGCTGCAGGTCCCGCATGGTGGTCTTCAGGTCGCCGTTGATATACAGGTGGCAGCCTCGCAGGAAGCTGTTGAGCACGGCGGTATTGAAGCCGTAGGCGTGGTAGAAGGGGAGGGAGCAGAAGACCCGCTCGTAAAGACGGACATAGGTGCCGGTATCGCAGATGTTCTGCATGATGGCGCCTTGGCTGAGCAGGACCATTTTAGACTGGCTGGTGGTGCCGGAGGTGAAGACGATCTCGGCAGTCTGGCTGGGGTCGGTCTGGGGGAAGGCAGAGACTTCCTTCTGTGCACCGGCTGCGTAGAGATCCTCCAGCATTTCTACGCCTGCTTCCGTGGTTTTGGATCCCATCAGGATCATGCCGGATACCTGTCCGTCCTGAAGCAGGGGCAGGCAGATAGGAAGGAAGGTGCCGGAGAGGAACAGCAGACGGCAATCGCTGCGCCGGACCATATCCCGGATGCTTTCATCGGACTGCTCGGTATCTACATACACGGCCACGTATCCGCAGGAGATAACGGCAAGGGCGGTGATGATCCAGTCAGCCGTATTCTCACCGATCAGCGCAATGTGGGAGCCGGTGGGGAGTTTCTTTTCCAGAAGCATATTGCGCAGGGCGCTGACCTTGTCTGTCAGCTCCTTGTAGCTCAGCGTTTTTTCCTCCTTGCGGCGGGTGAACCAGGAAAGGGCCGGACGGGGACCGTAAAGACGGGCGATACCTTCCAGGAATTCCGGAAAGGTGTGGAAAATGGGAACGGAAAAATCTTCTTTTCGATCAAGTGTTTTTCTCATCTTAGACCTCCTGCGCTCAGTGTGTGCCGCCGGTGATGGGGGGAGGGCACTCGGTCAGCTCTTTTTGCATGGTGTTCCAAAAGTCTTGATTTTGAATCATGTCCAGGAACGCATCCACTACCTGGGCGTCCAGCTGGGTACCCTTGTAACGGTTCAGTTCCTCCATGGCGCGCTGGACCGTCAGCGCTTTGCGGTACTGGCGGTCGGAGGTCATGGCGTCAAAGGTGTCCACAACGGCTACGATGCGGGCTTCCTCCGGGATCTGCTCTCCCCGCAGGCCATTGGGATAGCCGGAGCCGTCAATGCGCTCATGGTGGTTCAAAATGGCGGGGAGAACGGGGCGGAAATGGCTGATGACAGACAGCAGCTCCACGCCGTTTTTGGGATGGGATTTGATGACCTGGTATTCCTCGTCGGTGAGCCGCTCCGGTTTGAGCAGGATCTCATCGGGAATGGAAAGCTTTCCCACATCATGGAAAAGACCGGCAAGGCGCACCTGCTCACAGTACTCCTCGCCCTTGCCCATGCGGCGGGCCAGCTGGGCGGCATAATAGGAGACGCGGTCGGAGTGGCCTCTGGTATAGGTATCCTTGGCGTCTACGATCCGGCGCATGGTGCTGATCATCTCCATGTAGCTGGTTTGGAGCTGATGATAGGCATCGTTGAGCTGGTGGTTTTTGACCTGGATCAGGTTGTGGAGGGCGCAGTTGGAAATAGCGGAAGAGGTCTGACGGGCAAATACCTCCAGCAGCTGCACCTGGTCATAGTGAGGCTCCTCCTTCAGCGTGATGGAAAGGAGGCCCAGAGACTGGCTGGCGTCCATAATGGGAAGAAGGATCTGTTTTTCCCGGACAAGAGAGCTTTTTCCCTCCAGGGCAAGGAGCAGCTCCTCCACTTCCTGGGGCGTGGGGGCGGAACAGTCCTCACCTACGGTACGGAAGGTGAACTGGCGGCCTTCAGCCTGAGGCACATAGGTTTGGTAATGGGAGCTGTCCAGGGCCAGCACCACGTTCAAACAGGGAAGGAGGGACGCGGCAGTATGAAGGATACTGTCGGTGATACGCTCCATGGAAGCCAGATGATAGATCTGGGGAAGGGAATCCACGATGGCGGAAAGGCCATCCTTGTAGCTGCGGATGGTGCGCATCTGGCGAATGGACTTGACGCAGGATTCCACCAGCAGCTCCAGCTGGTCGAAACGGTCACTTTTTTCGTAGTAACCCTGGATATCCAGCGCCCGGATGGTCTTGATGGGGGGCGCCATGCTTTTGTGGCCGGTGAGCAGAATGATGAACAGCTCTTTGTTGAACTGCCGGATCTGCTCCACCACCTGGTCGCCGCAGATGGGGGACATCAAAAAGTCCAGCAGCAGGATGTCATAGTGTCCGTTTCGGATGCGCTCAATGGCGGCGTAGGGGTCGTTTTCCGTGTCCACCCGGTAACCGGAGCGCTGGAAATAGGCCTGAACGGTGGAAGTCATGATGGGGTCATCGTCCAGGGTGAGGATGGAGAACGCATTCTCATTTAGATTTTTTTTGTGCTGTCTCATGGGCGATTACCTCAATTCATAGATCGATTGACTGGGGGGCGTCGGAAAGGGTGGTTTCGGCGGAAGGGGGGAGGGGGATGGTCATGCCGAAGATGGCGCCGCCGCCGGGATTATCCTCGCACCACATGGTGCCGTTGAACTTACCGTGGACCACGGCGTTGGAGATATACAGGCCCAGGCCGGTGCCCTGGGCGCCCTTGCTGGTGGCCATCTCCCGGAACAGGCGGTGGCGGACCGAGGGGGGAATGCCGGGGCCGGTGTCCCGCACATAGATCTTGATGGATCCGTCTTCCTGCTCCACACCGATGGTGATGCAGCCGCCGCCCACCTGCTTTTGGGCGTAGATGGCGTTGGTCACAAGGTTGCCCAGCACCTGGACCAGGTTGTTGATATCGCCGTGGAGGGTGACGTTGGCGGGGTTTTTGTACTCGGTGGTCAGGGTGCAGCCGCTGCTGAGCAGCTCGTGGCGCATGAGGAGTGTAGTTCGTTTGATGAGCTCATCCACCGTGAAAAGGGAGGTGTTGGAGGCACTGACTGTAGTGGCCTGGCCCTTGATGGCGGTAATGATGTCCGACATATAGGCGGTGGATTCCATGATCTTCTGGAACCAGTCCCGCATTTCTCCGTAGATCTCCCGGTAGTCATCCTGGTTCACATTGGGGTCATCCAGGCTATCCAGGCACTCATCGATCAGCGTATCCGCGGCGGAGATGCAGCCGGAAATGCCCATGATGGGGGTCTTCAGGTTGTGGGCAAGGCCGCCGATCATCTGGCCCAGGAAGGCGAAGCGTTCCTGCTCCATCATGCGGCTCTGGCTGTCCTGGAGCTGCTGCATACTCTTTTTCAGCTGGGTGATGTCCTTGAAGATGACCACAAAGCCGGCGGGCTTATCGTTGATGATGAGCTGGGAGACGTCCGTGACATAGTAGCTCTTCTGCACGGCGCCGTCGTGGTTGAGGACCACGCTCTGCTCATAGGAAATGGTGGCCTGGGCCTCGCGGCAGGCGTCCACAGCGGTCATAATGTTGTAGATGGCGGTCTTCTTGGAGATATCTTCCTCTTTCACGCAGTCCTTCAGATAGCGGTTTTCCATAATGCCGTACCGGGAGGCAAAGACCGCGGCGAAGGGCTTATTGTAGCTGATGATCAGACCGCTGGGGCTGAGGATGAGATAGCAGTCCGAGATCCAGTCCAGCACGTGCTGGGTAGCCACGGGAGTGATATCCAGAAGGTTCAGCCGGTAGATGGCGATGCCGTTGAAAAGAACCAGGAAGGAAAAACTCAGGGGGGTGGCGGCGATGGAGAAATTCAGCCCCGAGAAGGTGGAGAGAATGCTCACTAGGAAGGGGCAAAGGCCGCCGATGGCCAGCATACTGCACTGGCCGATATACAGCCGGCTGGGGTTGCGCCGTGCAAAGGTCACCAGCAGGATCATGCTGGCCACCACGCAGATATAGCCATTTGCGCCGCTGATGAAAACATAGGGACCAAACACGATCTCACTTCGGATCACGGAGAAGACCTGGTACTGCAAATGGTGCCAGTCGTTGGTGAGGCAGATGAGAAAGGCGAGGACCGGGACGATAAACGGCAGGAAAAACCACTTGGGCGGCTTATCCGCGCTTTTGGTAAACGTGTAACAGATGAGCAGATAAAAGGGCGAGATGGCGGTGCCCAGGTAGGACAAGCTGTCCAGAAACTGCAGGATGTCCACGCGCTCGGGCGGCGTGATGAACATAAGCAGCATGATCACGGCCCAGAGGGAATAGTCCCACATCAGGAACAGATACAGCCGGTGGAGAAGATAGCGGTGCTTGCGGCTGTAGAGGCTCCAGACGGAGAACATGACCACCACGATCAGGGAGAGCACAAAAACGGCGGCGGAGAAAGCGGAGATCATGCGTCATTTCCCACCTTTCTGATGCATTCGTCATCGGAGAAACGGAACATCCGCAGCAGCCGCTCCGGTCCCGGGATGGGAGAAGAGAAGCCGGCGCGCTCCAGCTGCGCCATGGTAAGGGCATTGTCCACCGTTATGGTGGAGGGGGCGGTCTTGAGCTGCGTCCAGTAGTCCAGCAGGGGCGCGATGACCTGGCCGCTGAGGTCCGCCGGGACCTGGGAGATCAGGCGCTCGAACTCCCCGTCGGGAAGGACCTGCAGGTCGGGCGCAACGGTCCGGGCGCACTCCTCCGCGGTGGGAGGCGTGGGGCCTTGGAGATGATAGACAGTCAGGGGGCTGTTGCGCAGGGCAACGGCGGCTTCGGCGCACCAGTCCACAGGGGTGAGCTCCGTGGGAGCCGCCGCCATAGAGGCGGGGATGGCGCCCAGGGCGTGGATGCCCCGCAGGGTAAGGTAGAAGGCGTTGGTCTGGGGGTTTTTCTGGAAGGTACCGTCCTGGGCCCGGCCCACCAGGCGGCCCAAACGGAAGACGCGGGCGGTCAGACCGTCCTGTACGGCCCGGAAGACTTCCTGCTCTGCCAGGAACTTGCTGCGCACGTACAGGTTCTGCTGCCAGTTCTGGCCGATATGGAAATCTTCCTCCGTGAAGACGGCGGCAGCGCCCGAATCCTCCAGGCGGCTGCCGGAGACGCTGGTGGTGGACATATGGTACAGCGGCGCGTTGGCGGCCCGGGCCAGCTTGATGAGCTCCCGGGTGCCGTCCAGATTGGCCCGCAGCAGCATGGTGCTGTCGGCGGCATAGTGGCGCACGTCGGCGGCGCAGTTCCAGATGCCGCTGATTTTGCCGGAAAGGGCCTGATACTCCAGGGGAGAAAGGCCAAGGCCGGGCTTACAGATATCGGCCTGAAGGACCTCCACCTGGCGGCCAAGACCCGCGGCCCAGCCGCTGCCAAAGTACCAGGAAAGGGTCTCCATCAGCCGCTCCCGGCTGCCGTCCCGCATGGTGCAGAGGACCTTCACCGCGCCGGAGTCCAGCAGGGCGCGGAGAATGTGGGAGCCCAGGAAGCCGGTGGCGCCGGTGAGAAGGACGGTCTTGATGGCCCGTTTCCTTCCAGGGGAGATGGCCAGCGCCGGGACAGTTCGGAGGTACTCGCTCAGGGGAGTGATGGCGGTGGGGAGTTCCACAGGCGCCGCGGGGGCGGGAGATGCGGAGGGCTTCCCGCCAAAGAGCTCCGCCTGGGCGGCGGCGGTGGGGGAATTATAGAACTGCGCCAGGGACAGGGTAAGGCCGCTGTTATTGTAAAAGCTCAGAACGCTGAGGGCGCCAAGGGAGGTTCCGCCCTGCTCAAAGAAGGAGCGGTCCGCCGCCACATCCTGACGGTTCAGAATCCTGCGCCACAGCTCCAGGATCCACTCCAAGGACCCGGCATCCTCCACAGGGGCGGCAGGAGCCGCTTCACAGGCGGGAGCGGCAGCTTTGTTCTCGCTGGTGGGGGCGGGCGGATCTCCTGCCTGGGCCATTTCCCGCAGCTCCCGCAGGGCGATCTTGCCGGTGGGGGTGCTGGGCAGGCTCTCCATGGGGATCATCCGGGAGGGGATCATATAGGCGGGCAGCACCTCGCCGAGCTTGCGGCGGATCTCCTGCTCCTCCATCCCGCCGGGGGCGGGGACATAGTAAGTAAAGAGGGCCTTGGAGCCGTCCTCCCGGCCCACGCTTACCGTGGCGGCCTGGAGGGCGCAGCCCTGAGAGACAAACGCGCCGTTGATCTCGTCCAGCTCCACACGCTGGCCGTTCAGCTTCACCTGGGCGTCACGGCGGCCCAGGAAATCGTAGGAGCCGTCCAGACGCAGCCGGCCTACATCGCCGGTGCGGTACATCCGCTCGCCGGGGAAGAAGGGGTCGGGAAGGAACGCGGACTCGGTGAGGTCGCTGCGGGAGATATAACCGTCGCTCAGGCATTCGCCGGCCAGATACAGCTCGCCCACAGCCGTGGGCAGGACGCTCTGGAGCTGCTCGTCCAGAACGTAGACGCGGTTATTGCGCATGGGCCAGCCAATGTTGATATGCTCGCGGTAATCCGCCCGGCGGGCGGTATTGTAAACGGTGCCCTCAGTGGGGCCGTACAGGTTGATTTGGATGGCTTCGCCGGAAGCGGTCTGGGCCTGACGCAGCAGCGTCTCGGTCAGGACCTCGCCGGCGTAGATCATCAGCTCCAGCTTGGCGGAGGCGCGGCGGAAGGCCTCGTTGGAAAGCCACATCTGCACCCGGGAAGGGGTGGATTGGGTGATCTTCACGCCGTCACGCTCGATGAGCTCCGCCAGCTTCCAGGGGAGCATCATCTCATCCTCATCCGCCATCACGATGGGCTTGCCCATGCACAGGGGGATGTGGGCCTCGCTGTTATAGGTATCAAAGACCACGTTGGTGGAGCAGAGGATGGGACCTTCGGCCTGCTCCAAAATCTCCCGGAGACCGGAGGTGAGGTTGGCCAGGGAGCGCCAGTGCAGCATAACGCCCTTGGGCTGTCCGGTGGAGCCGGAGGTAAAGAGCACCTCGGCAAGGTCCGTATCCTTCAGCGGCACGGCCTGGAAGGTATCCGGGGCCTCACCGGAGACAGGGACGAGCTTGCAGGAAAGGTCCCCGGGCAGTTTGGGCTGGGTAGTCTCATCGCAGAGGATGTGGGTGATGCCGGCAGTCTGGGCCATGTAGGAAAGACGCTGGGCGGGGAAATGCGCCAGCAGGGGAACGTAAGCCGCGCCCACCTTCCAGATGGCAAGAGCGGCCGCGATGAGGTCCGGGCTTCGGCGCAGGGCGATGCCCACACGGCAGCCGGCTTCGGCTCCGCTTTCCGCCAGGAGGTTTGCGAGCTGGCAGGCGCGCCGGTCCAGCTCCTGGCGGGTGGTAGTCTCCCCATGGAAGATGACGGCAGGGGCGCTGGGGTCCAGGGCCAGCTGCCGGGCAAACTGGGCGGGG
Organism: Oscillibacter sp.; assembly: GCA_017380995.1. GTDB lineage: Bacteria > Bacillota > Clostridia > Oscillospirales > Oscillospiraceae > Oscillibacter. Next base: position 19,398 of record JAFOCY010000168.1, read on the forward strand.
ATGGGCAGGTCCAGGAAGGGATAGACGGTGTTGTTGGGAATGTCGATGAGCTCCATCCGGTCCCGGACGGACAGGGCTTCCAGCCGGGAAAGGGGAACATCGGCGGAGCGGAGCATGGAAGCAACGATCGTCTCCAGGCACCGGCCGTAATAGGAGACCGTTTCCTCCAGGAACAGCCCCGTGGCGTATTCCAGCTGGAAGGCATAGCAGCCTTCCTCCTTGAAAAGCTCCGCCCAAAGGTCCATCCGGGCGGTGTGGGTGGGCAGAGGAAGATACTCTACAGGCTTGCCGTCCAAGGTAAACCCGGCGGCATCCACAGGCCGCTGGGAGAACAGCACCTGGAACAGGGGGCTTTGAGAAAGGGTCCGCTTCACCCCCAGGGCGGAGACGATCTCCTCCTGGCCGGTGTGCTGGTGGTCCAGCATCCCGTTGACCTCGGCGCGGACAGCGTCCAGATAAGCCTCCACCGTCACATCACGGCCGGGGCGCAGGCGCAGAGGCAGGGTATTGATGAAGGGACCGCACATCTCCCGGGTCTCCGGCAGGGTCCGGCCGGCGGCGGCAGCGCCCACAAGAAGGTCTTCCTTGCCGGAAAGGCGGGACATCAGCACGCCAAAGGCGGCCAGGAAGAACATGTAGGCGGAGACGCCCTTTTTGGCGCAGAACTCATCGCACTGGGCGCTGAGAGCGGCGGAAAGGGAGAAGGAAACGGTGTTTCCATGGAAGTCAAAGGCATTGTGAAAGTCTCCGGGAAGCTCCAAGGGCTCGGGCAGGTCGGCAAGATGCTGTTTCCAATACTCCAGAGAACCGGACTCCCCGACGCTCTGGGCGGTGTACCAGGCATAGTCCAGATAGGTCAGGGCCTGGGGGGCGGGGGCTTCCCCGCGGTAGAGGGCATCCAGCCGGGAGAGGAGGATGGGGGTGGTCAGGCCGTCACCGATGATATGGTGGACGTTCAGAAGCAGCACCCAGCGGTCCGCCTCCTCTTCCCAGAGGGCGGCGCGCAGCAGCGGCGCACGGTCCAGCTGGAAGGGGGCCAGGAGGTCTGCCGCTGCCTCCTCCAGCGTTACGTTCCTGAAAACAGGCAGCGCAAAGTCCGCCTCAGGCCGCACCCGGGCAAAAATGCCGTCGGACTCAGGGACGAAGGCGGTGCGAAGGAGGGGCTCCTGGGCAATCAGATCCCGGAAAGCCTGCTCCAAACGGTCAATATCAGGGATAAAGGACAGTCGGAAACCCCCGGCCATATGATAAGTCTTTCCGGTGGGGTCCAGGTGGGACTGGACGTAGATGCCCTGCTGAATGGGCGTGAGGGGCCAGCGCTCCTGAGCGGGAGCGCGCTGAAGACGCTGAATGGGGGCAAGAGACGCGCCGCCATCCTGGTCCAGCAGGGAGGCGAGG
>JAFOCY010000169.1 GCA_017380995.1 Oscillibacter sp.
CACCCGGGAGGAAATGACCGTTATGCTCATCCGGGCCCTGGGCTACGGCCCCATCTCCGGCCTTGCCCAGGAAGCGGACCTGCCCTTTACGGATGTCAACACCAACCGGGGCTACCTGACCCTGGCCTATGACTTCGGCCTGGTCTCCGGCACTTCTTCCACCACCTTCTCCCCTGACGCTGCCGCTAACCGGGAGCAGGCCGCCGTCCTCCTCATGCGGCTCTACGACAAGCTCCAGAGCCCTGTCAAGGCGGAGCTTGGCATTGTGACTGACTGGGGGGAGACCTCCTCCCTGGCTGGCTTCGATGTGATCGCCGCCCGGGCCCAGACCCTTTCCGCCAGCGGTAAGAAGGCCATTCTCAGCGGCACCATGGTGAAAAAGGATCTGGCAGCGGTCCGTGACGCCGCCGGGCGCAGACCGGTGCTTCTTGGCGTCAGCGCAAAGGAAAGCGTTTTAAAGCTCTCCCCCACCGCCATCGCCCAAGTGCTGGCGGACGCCGTGGAAGAGGGCTATTACGACGGGCTGTACCTGAATATCCCTGCCGTCACCGCCCCCAACAAGGATGCACTGACGGCCCTGGTCCAGGCGGTGGACGCGGCCCTGGGTGAGCGCCGCTTTTATCTCGCAGTGGAGGCCCCTGCCCTTACCGGAACTTCCTATGAGGGCTATGACTATCCCGCCCTCTCCCAAAGCGCCGATACCCTGGTAGTCCGACCCGCCCAGATCGTGGAAAAGGCGGCGGGCTTCACCGCCGCTCCCAAGCAGGCAACGGAGGAATGCTGGTACGCCCTGCGGAGCCTCCGGCAGTTGGGCAATGTGACCCTCCTCCTGGACGGCCAGGGCACCGCCTGGCGCAGCGGCAAGGCCGGCGCCACCTTCACAGGCACGGAGATCTCCAAAGCCCTGGAAAGCGGCGCGGAGGAGATCTGGTCCGGCCGCTATGACTGCTCCTGCTATGAAAACGGCGGCGCTGCCGTCTGGTATCTCAGCGCTGATGCCGCCGCCCAGCGGATGCAGCTTTTAAACCTGATGGGTGCAGCGTCTTACGCCCTCACCGGCGCGGAGGATGTGTACACCGGCACCCTGGCAGGGCTGAACCTGAACTGAAAACCATCAAGGCCCCCGGACGAAAGTCCGGGGGCCTTTTGACTCGATGGCTCAGATATAGTTCAGCGGGTTCTTGGGCACGCCGTTGAGGCGGACCTCAAAGTGGCAGTGGTTGCCGGTGGAGTTGCCGGTGGAACCCATTTTTGCGATCTGCTGGCCCTTGTAAACGTGCTGTCCCGAAGAGACCAGGAGACTGGAGTTGTGTCCGTAATAGGTGACATAGCCGTTGTGATGGTCGATGCGGACCAAGTAGCCGTAGCCGCTCATCCAGCCGGCGTAGGTGACGGTACCGCCATCGGCGGCATAGATGGGCGTGCCCTTTCTGTTGGCAATGTCGATGCCCTTGTGGTTGGTGGAGCCGATACCGCCGGGGGACCTGCGTCCGCCAAACGTAGAGGTGACGCGGCCGGTACAGGGCCAGCGGAAGGTGCCGGTGGGATACCAGCTGGGCCGTTCCTTGGTGCCGCGGAGCTGCTGCTCGGTGACGGGCTCCCTCAGCGTCACGGAAGAGAGAACCGTGCGCTCCACTTCCTCGCCGTTGACGTAAGTGACGCTGGCCACCACGTCGGCCTTGCCGTAGCTGCCGGCAGAGGTGATCTTGGTATCGCCCTGGTACATACTGGAGTCGTCTGTATAAACGATATCGTACTGCAGGTCCTGGACGTACCGCTCCTGCTGCACCACCGTCATGGTCAGGTAGGGAACGGCGGCTGACAGGGTCAGGATTTCGCCGATAGACAGCTTATTGATGTTATAGCCGGGGTTCAGCGCCAGCAGTTGTTTGGAGGTGAGGCCATGCTTTTCCGCGATCTCAGACCAGGTATCGCCCTTTTTCACCTCATAGGTGACCTCCTCCATCTTGGTGGAGTACAGAAGCTCCGCCAGATGGCCCAGGTTCATGATCTCCTCGGTGGGGACATATTCTTCCTTGATCTCCACCTCTTCGGCGAAGGTGACGGAAATGGTATCCTCATTGGTGACGCTGGCCTTGAGCTGCGCAAGAAGCTCGTCCAATGCGCCCCGGTACGGGGTGGAACCAATGCGCTCACCGCCCACATACAGGCTGTAAGCCGCGGTGACCAGGCCGATCTCATCGGAGAGGTTCTCCTCCAGCGTCTCCCCCTCCACCAGGTCCTGACGCTTCATCCATCCGGCCTCGTAGCGAAGCAGGTCCTGGTCAATGGAATAGGAGGCGCCCAGGGCACGGGTGGTGATGCGCTCCAGGTCGGTGCAGGCCTTCTCGGCGGCGGCCCGGGAGGCAACGCTGCCAAGGACCGTTCCATCGTAGCTCACGGTGGTTCCCCGGGTATACACGGAGAAGAACAGTGCCACCGCCGCCACACAGCAGCCCACACCCAGGAAGATCACCGGGTGTCTGGGGTGGCGCTCCATCCAGGCAAGCTCCTTTTCCGCACTGCGGACGGCCCGGCGGGTGGCTTTGTGGTAAGCCTCTCCCACCCGGCTCAGCAGGCCGGGGATCTGGCCCCAAGCGAAAAGGATCAGCTTGATCAAACTGCGGTCGGACTCCGGGAAATGGTGTTCCCGCTTCGCCCGGACGATGCCCCGCCAGCGGCGGCGGGCATAACGCAGGAAATGAAGCACTTTATAGTAGGCCCGCTGGAGGAAGTTCTCATCCTCCACAAGACCGGCGGCACGCCCCTTGGACGCAGACCGCTTTTCCTCCTGCGCGCCCTGTCCCTTCCGGTCGGAATGACGGGGGGCGCGGTCGGTTTTTTTGGTGTTCTGGCTCATAAGACTCCTATCGTTTCCGGCCCCTTACAAACCGGGCCGCGTAAAAGTTACAATTTGTTACCGTTTCCTATCATATCGTTTTTTATGTCTCCCGTCAACCCCAAAGGCGGCGAAAAGTACGGTTTTCCCCCGGTTTTGCCCCTTTCCGAACCAAGTTCCCAGAAGGATTCCGGTATTTTCTCACATCTAAGAAAATATTTGATGGCCGGTATGTAAATTTCCGCAAACAAAATTTCGAATTTTTCATTGACCCTCAACTTCTCTGGTGTATAATAAATATGTATGGATATACCCATTTCCCCAAGAAGAACCAACTGAATTGAAAAATGTTTGGAGGAGATACCCATGTTTGAATTTCTGATCAACAAGCTCAAGGCCCATCCCCGCAAGATCGTCTTCACCGAGGGCACCGATCCCCGCATTCTGGAAGCTTCCGCCCGTCTGCTGTCCGGTACCTTCCTGACCCCCGTTCTGGTGGGCAATGCCGAGGAGATCCAGGCTGCCGCCGAGAAAATCGGCTTCAACATCCGCGGCGCCATCATCATCGATCCTGCCACCTTCGAGGATATGGACAAGATGGTGGACACCATGGTGGAGCTGCGCAAGGGCAAGATGACTGCCGAGCAGTGCCGTGCCTCCCTGATGCAGGCCAACTACTTTGGCACCATGCTGGTGAAGATGGGCTACGCCGACGCTCTGCTGGGCGGCGCCACCTACTCCACCGCTGATACCGTCCGTCCCGCTCTGCAGATCATCAAGACCAAGCCCGGCAACAAGATCGTTTCTTCCTGCTTCATTCTGGTCCGTCCCTCTGCTACCGGCGACCGCGAGGTCCTGGCCATGGGCGACTGCGCCATCAACATCAAGCCCAATGAGGACGAGCTGGTGGAGATCGGCCTGGAGACTGCCGAGACTGCCAAGGTCTTCGGCATCGATCCCAAGATCGCTTACCTGAGCTACTCCACCCTGGGCTCCGGCAAGGGCGAGGACGTGGACAAGGTCCGCAACGCCTGCGCCAAGGCCAAGGCTGCCCGCCCCGACCTGGACATCGACGGCGAGCTGCAGTTCGACGCCGCTGTTTCTCCCAAGGTTGCCCACACCAAGTGCCCCGACTCCAAGGTTGCCGGTCACGCCAACACCTTCATCTTCCCCGACATCAACGCCGGCAACATCGGCTACAAGATCGCCCAGCGCCTGGGCAGCTTTGAGGCCTACGGCCCCATCCTGCAGGGCCTGAACGCCCCCATCAACGACCTGAGCCGCGGCTGCAACGCCCAGGAGGTCTACTCCATGGCCATCATCACCGCAGGCCTGGTGAACGACTAAGTTACATAGCGTACGATAGGAAAAGAGAGAGCCCGATGGGCTCTCTCTTTTTGCTGTTTCAATGGATTGCGGCAGTTCGCTGCGGGAGGCTGACCGCACAGCGCAGGCGAAACTCCCTCTTGCATCCTGCCTCCGCCCGTGCTATACTCCTTTTCGAGAGGTGCCATCTCCCTCTCCAAGCGCCCTTTTCGGCGTTCGTTCGGCAAGCCATGGCTGCCGTTCTCTAAACAAAAAAATGGAGGCTGCCGGGACCTTTCCCCGGTGTTGGGCGCGGTGCGCCCTGACCTCCACTCTATGATGAAGGAGGTCTTTTTTCATGTCCAAATCCCGTTTTTCCATCCGCTCCCTGGCTCTGGCCGGCATCATCGCCGGCATTTACACAGGCTTGACCTTGGGGCTGCCCATCCCTTCCTACGGCGGCGTGCAGCTGCGGGTAGCCGAGGCCATGACGCTGCTGCCCTTTCTCCTGCCGGAGGCCGCCCTGGGACTGACCGTGGGGTGCTTTCTTTCCAATCTCCTGGGCTCCCCCTACGTGCTGGACTGGGTCTTCGGCACTCTGGCTACCTTCCTGGCTACCCTCCTGACGCGGCGAATGCCCAACAAATGGCTGGCCGCGGTGCCCCCCATCCTCTGCAACGCCATCATCGTAGGTGCGGAGATCGCCTATTTCTCCGTGCTGGACGGCGCGGCCTTCGGCCCCGCCTTTGCCCTCAACGCTTTGACCGTGGGACTGGGAGAAACCATCGCCTGCTTTGCCCTGGGCGTCCCTCTGATCTCCTGGATCCAGAAGAACCCCTATCTGCGGGAATATCTGGCCAAAAAGCGATAACAAAACGTATTATTCGGCAAAAAAATACCCGCCGTTGTCAGTTTTCGACAGCGGCGGGTATTTTTATCAGGGTTTGCAGCGTCCGCAGGGGTCATAGCCCGCGGCAATGATCTCCTCCCGCGTTCCGGTGTAGTCACTGCGGTTGGCTGCCTTGATATCCGCAACGCCGCCGCAGGTGGTGAGGTGAAACTTTTTAGAGCTGGTGTTGAGGATGTAGGTCTGCTCCGTTCCGGAGACAGTCTCTTCTTCCTCCGGGGCGAGCCAGCTTTCGCCGGTGGCGTAATCGATCTCGATGCCGGGCTGGTTATTATAGGCGTAAACGCAGAACTCCAGTCCCTCGCCATCGTCCTCCACGCTGACGGCCTCCATCAGTACGCCCCGGGCCACCATTTCCTCCTCCACGAAGATGGGCGTCACCCGGTAGAGCACATGGTTTCCCGTTTCCTTGATGTAGTCGGCGGTCATATTCTCAAAGGGAAGCATCCCGTCCACGTTCATGGCCCGGGTGCCGGTGATGAGATTGCGCTCATTGGCGTTTTCGCCGGTGAGCTGGAAGCCGATGAGGTGGCAGCGGTTATAAAGGTACTTGCCGTCCACGCTGTCATACTTGGCGGTGACCCAACCGGTGGGCTTTACCTGACCGATGGACTCCCGCGCTTCGGTAGGCATCAGGTCGGGGCCAATGGAGGCGATGGTCACGCCGCAGCGGTTGAAGGCGTCCAGCTCGTCATAGTATTCAAAGCTCTCGGTGGTAAGGTCGTCCTCCGTAAAATAGGGAACATTGTCGTTGACCACCACGTAGGGGTCTCCGCTGTAGGCGGGAATGTCCTCCAGGAAGAACGTTCCGGAATCAGGCGCTTCCTGGCTCAACGAAGCCTCCGGTCGGGTAGTGACCACCGTGACACCCACCGTCTGGGTCTTTCCGCCGCAGGCGGTGAGCAGCGTCAGCGCCAGGGATAAGGCAAATATAGATAATAAGGTCTTTTTCATCGTTGGTAGATCTCCAGGGTCAGTTTTTCATGGGAGGAGCCGGGGAAATCCTCCGACTCCGCCAGGTTCCAAAGGCCCTCTTTCAGGGGGATATCCAGCTTGGCATCGGCGGGATAAGCCCGGTTCCAGCGGATAACATAGATGCGCTCCACCGCTTTTGCAATGGGCGAGAGAGGCGGGAACTCCGCAAACGCATACTCGCCGGGTCCGGCTTTTTGCAAAAAGTCCTCCTCCACCCGGATGTTGGGGGCATCCCCAAACTGCCTCGCGGAATAAGCGTTCATCCAGAGGGGAGCGCCGCCGGTGAGGGACAGGATCCTTTCCCGTGCCAGGGCGTCCTGGCTCTGGCGGCGGCGGTTGAAGGCCATGCCGTTTTTGTCATCGAGACAGACGATCAAAATCATGGCAGACCCCTCACTTCATCCGCCGCAGCACTTCCACGGTCATCTCCCACACCCGCCGGACGGAGGAAATGTGCATTTTCTCCCGGGTGGTATGGATCTCGGTGAGGTCCGGGCCGATGGACACGCAGTCCAGCCCCGGGAGCTTCCCGGCAAACAGGCCGCACTCCAGTCCCGCGTGGATGGCTTCGATCTTGGGGGCATGGCCGTACTGCTCTGTGAACACCTCCGTCATCAGCTCCCGGAGAGGGGAGTCCGCCCGGTAGGCCCAGGCGGGGTAATCCCCCACGGCTTTGGCGCTGCCGCCAAGAGCTGCTGTCAGCCGCTCCAGCCGGTGGACCAGCATGGTCTTCTGGCTCTCCACGCTGCTGCGCAGGGCAAAGGCAGCCGTCACTTCTTCCTCCGCCGTTTTCAAAATGCCCAGGTTCAGCGAGGTCTGTACCAGGCCCGGAATATCGGCGCTCATGGCCTGCACGCCGTCAGGCACGCAGGAAAGGAAGGTCAGTACACGCGCGGTGGACTCCTCCTCCATGGGAAGGAGGGCGCTTTCTGCCTGTTCCGTGGTGACAAAAACGCCGCCATCCGTGACGCGATACTCGTTTTTCAGCGCTGCGTCCATCTGTGCGGCCACATCCGCCACCTTCCGGGGATCTTCCGCCGCCAGGAGGGCGGCTGCCTCCCGGGGGATGGCGTTATCCTTGCCGCCGCCCTCCACATGGATCAGCCGCAGCCCTGTTTCCCGGGCCGCCGCTGCCAGTACACGGCCCAGCAGCAAATTCGCATTGCCCCGGCCCTTGTGGATCTCCACGCCGGAGTGGCCGCCTTCCAGGCCGCCCACCGTAATGCGCAGCGTCGCCCAGGGACACATCTGGCGCTTGACAGGGATGCGGCAGGTGGTGCGGTTGCCGCCGGCACAGCTGACGGTAAAGACCCCTTCTGCCTCGGAGTCGATGTTGATCATCCGCCGGCCCCGGAGGAGAGCACAGTCGATACCCGCAGCGCCGGGCATACTCACTTCCTCATCCACGGTGAACACACACTCCAGTCGGGGATGGGGGAGATCCTCAGCGGCCAGCAGGGCCATAGACATGGCAACGGCGATGCCGTCATCACCGCCCAGGGTGGTGTCCTTGGCGTAGATGGTGTCCCCCTCCACGCAGAGGTCCAGGCCCTCCCGCTCCATGTCCTTGGG